>NZ_JACBXB010000410.1 GCF_013870575.1 Pseudonocardia pini | reverse complement strand
ACCGCGGCCTCCAGCTCGTCCTCGTGCAACCTTCGCGCCGCGAGGGTCGCGAACCGGGGATCGGCGGCGAGGCCCGGCTCGCCGATGACGTCGGCGAGGGCGGCGAAGGCGGCGTCGTCCGCCACGCTGACCGCGACCCAGGTGTCCTCGTCGCGGCAGCGGAACGTGCCGTGCGGGCTGCGCAGCTCGTCCCGGTTGTGGATCACCGGCACCTCGCCGCCGGTCGCCCCCGCGTACAGGACGGGCCACGGGAAGGCGGACAGGCAGGCCTCGAACATCGCCGTCTCGACCCGGACGGGCTCGCCGGTCGCCTGTGCGCGGTAGAGGGCGCCGATCGTGGCGATGGCGGTCGTGATGCCCGCCATCGGGTCCGGCAGCGACATGACCAGGTCGGTCGGCCCGCCGCGGACGGCGCCGTTGGACGTCGCGATGCCGCAGAGCGCGTCGATCAGCGAGCCGTAGGCGGTGTGGCCGGAGTAGGGCCCGGACTCGCCGAACCCGGTCATCGACACGGCCACGATCCGCGGGTTGATCTCGACCAGCCGCTGGAAGGGGAACCCCATGCGCCCCAACGCCCCGGCGCTCATGTTGTCGATCACCACGTCGGCCTCGGCGATGAGGTCGCGCAGCAGCTCCCTGCCCCGCTCGGTCTTGAGGTTGAGCGCGACCGACCGCTTGCCCTGGTTGTTCTGGTTGAAGTAACCGGACCGGTTGAACCCCACGATCTCGTCCGCGTAGGGGCCGAGACCGCGGGTCGTCTCCAGCCGGGTCGCGCTCTCCACCTTGATGACGTCCGCGCCGAGGTGGGCGAGCTGCATCGCCGAGAACGGTCCCGCCCACACCACCGTCAGGTCCACGACCCGCACACCGGCCAGCGGGCCGGGCACGGGGGAGTCGGTGGGGGCGACGGGGGTCCGCTCGGCCGCCGTCGTCCACAGGGTCGAGGGGTCCGACGAGCCGAGCGCGGGCGCGGGCCCGCGGGCGGGCGGTACGGCGCCACCGAACCGCCACGGCCTGCAGGGCACCGGGACGGACTCGTCGGGCGCCTTCTCGAACGCCACCGGGGGCAACGACGACCGCGCGGCCAGGTGGTCCCACTCCAGGATGTCGCGGGCGCCGTGGATGGGGCACGCGGCGATCCGGTGGGTGTAGGCCAGGTCGAGGAACTCCCGGAGTGTGAAGTCCGCCAACGACTCTCGGACGAAGACGTCGAGGACGTCGTGGTTCTCGTCTCGACCCGCGGTGGTCTCGAACAGCTCGATGGCACCCCAGTCCGGGTCGCCGAGCAGGTGGACGAGCCTGCGGAACTCCTCGTCCCGGGTGATCTGCATCAGGACGCGGCCGTCCTTCACCTCGTAGAAGCCCCACGGCCCCACGCTGCGGTTGCCCTGCCGCACGGGCATCGACCCGGTGTAGGCCCACCGCGACAGGGCCGTGGCGAGCACGCTCGCGACGGCGGCCTGCTGTGAGACGTCGATGCGTTGCCCGTGCCCACTGCGCCGCCGCTCGAACAGCGCGCCGAGCACGGCGATCACCGCACCGCACGCGGCATGCATGCTGGACAGCTCGCCGCGGTAGCGCAGCGGCTCGGGGTCCGGGCCGGTGAGCGTCGTCGAGTTCACCGCCAGCAGCCCCGCGGCCGCGAGGGCGAGCAGTTCGTCCGACGGGTACGGGCCCGAGCCGGTCCCGACCCGGCCGAAGGACGACACGTCGAGCACGATCAGGCCGGGGTCCGCGCGCTGCAGGCGCTCGACCTCGGCGTCGGACAGCAGCTCGTGCCCGTCCCGCGTCGAGCGCAGCACCACGTCGGCCCGCGCCGCGAGCGCGGCGGTCTCCGCGTCGGTGTGGCGCACCGAGTGCTTCCCGGCGTGGAAGTAGGCGAAGGAGGCGCTGCGTTCCGCGTCCGGCACCCCGCCCGCGAACGGGCCGAGCGTGCGCAGCGGACTGCCCTCCGCGCCCTCGACCACCACCACCTCGGCACCGAGGTCCGCCAGCAGCCGACCCGCGTACGCGAGCGCCGGCGTGTCTCCCGCCTCGAGAACGCGCACACCCGCGAGGGGGGTCTCCACGTCCATCGAACATGACGTCATCGTCACACCCTTCGTCGCTGGCGAGCGTAGCGAGCGAACGCCGCGAGCGGCACCCCTCCACCGAGATTGCCGGGGTGTCGACCCGATCGTTCACCGAGTGACGATCGGGGAGGACACCCTCGCTCACCGGAGCCGACCACCTGGCCTCCGAACGGCACCGTCGGCCCTGTCGCCCACCGGCGCCCAGGAGGTCCGAGCGTCCGCTCAGGGGGTGGGGCCCGTGGACTCCCGGACGACGAGGGTCGAGGGGAGGACCGGGTCCTCGGGGGCGGTGCCGGTGAGGAGGCCGACCAGCGCGCGGCCCGCCGCCTCGGCCGGGCTCGTGACCGTGGTCAGCGGGGGGTGGCAGAAGGAGGCGCCGAAGACGTCGTCGGCGCCGACGACGCTGACCCGCCCGGGCACGGAGACCCCGCTGCGCTCGAGGTGCTGCAGGACGCCGATCGCGATCAGGTCGTTGAAGGCGACCAGGGCGGTGGCACCCGATCCCAGCCCGGCCTCGGCGGCGGAGGGCCCGGACCCCAGCACGGGTGCGAAGGGGCCGAGCTCCGCGAACCCGACGCCGTGTCGCGCGGCGTGGTCGGCCAGCGTGCGGCGGCGCTCGCCGTCCGCCCACGAGGTGACGGGTCCGCGCAGGTAGGCGATCCGCCGATGGCCGAGCCCGACGAGGTGTCCGACGATGTGGGCACTGGCCGCGTCGACGTCAGCGACGACGCCTGGCAGGCCTGCCAGCGGGCGGTTGAACACGGCGGCGGGCCGCGCGAGGTGCGCCGCCAGCTCCGCGGCCGGGCTGCGCGGGGAGACGAGCAGGAAGCCGTCGACGAAGGAGGCCAGCCTGCGCAGGTGCGCGAGCTCGATCGCCGCGTCCTCCTGGCTGTCGGCCAGCACCAGGGAGTGTCCCGCCGCAGCGGCGGCCGCCTCCGCCCCGCGGATCAGGCCGACGTGGTGCGGGTTGGTGATGTCCGGGATGACCAGGGCGAACAGGCCGGTGCGGCCGGAGGGCAGGGCCTGGGCGATCCGGTTGGGGACGTACCCGAGCCGCTCGGCGACCGCGGCGACGTGCGCCCGGGTGCGGTCGCTGACCCGGCCCGGGTTGGACAGCGCGCGGGAGGCGGTCGACGTGGCGACGCCGGCCTCGCGGGCGACGTCGTAGATCGTCACGGCCCGCGGGCGCGGGTCGCCGGTGTGATCCATGGCGGCATTCCACCATGTGGCTGGAAACCGATGGCAACCGGTTGCCATACTGGCCGTCGACGACAGAGGGAGCGACACACCGGATGCGGACCAGCGGGGCCGAGACCACGACGAGCAACGGCCACCGACCCGCGGTCTGGGTGGTGTGGGGCGCGGCGGTGCTCGTCTACCTGTTCGGGGTGACGCAGCGGACGTCGCTGGGGGCCGCGGGGCTCGACGCGGCGGACCGCTTCGGCATCGACCCGGGCACCCTGTCGCTCTTCGTCTTCCTGCAGATCTCCGTGTACGCCGCGGGACAGATCCCTGCGGGCATGATGGTCGACCGGTACGGCCCACGGGTGATGCTGCTCGTCGGCGGGCTGCTGCTCGGGCTGGGGCAGGGCCTGCTGGCCTTCGCGACGACCCTGCCGCTCGCCCTGGGCGCGCGGGTGCTGGTGGGCGCGGGGGACGCGGTCGCCTTCTCCTCGGCGATGGTGCTCGTGGCCCGGTGGTTCCCGGCGCGCCGGGTCCCGGTCGCGACCCAGGTCACGACGATCGTCGGGCAGCTCGGCCAGGTGCTCTCCGCGCTCCCGCTGCTCCTGCTGCTGCACGCGGCGGGCTGGTCGACGGCCTTCACCGTGGCCGCCGGGGCGAGCGTGGTCTCCGCCGTGGTGGCCGCCGCCCTGGTGCGGAACGGGCCGGTCGGCTGGCACCCGCCCCGCCCCGCACCCGCCCGTGAGCTGGTGCGCCAGGTCGGGGAGGTCTGGCGACGGCCCGGCACCCGGCTCGGCTTCTTCGGCCACCTCGGCACCCAGTTCTCGATGATGACGTTCTCGCTGCTCTGGGGACTGCCGTACCTGGTCTCGGCACAGGGCGTGGAGCCGCTCGTGGCCGGTGCCCTGATGACGCTGCTGGTGATCGCCTCCGTGGTCGTCGGGCCGCTGGTCGGGGTGCTGACCGCGCGGCACCCGATGCGGCGCTCGTGGATCCTGCTCGGCGTGATCGGGCTGACGGCCGGGACGTGGACCGTCGTGCTGGCCCTGCCCGGCCCGGCGCCCACCTGGCTGCTCGTGGTGCTGGTGGTGGTCCTGGCCGTCGGCGGCCCCGCGTCCGTGGTGGGCTTCGACATCGCCCGCACCACCAACCCGGGCGGCAACCTGGCCGTGGCGCAGGGGATGGTGAACATCGCGGGCTACAGCGCGTCCGTGGTGGTCCTGATGGTGATGGGGGCGGTGCTCACCGCCACGGGCGGGTTCACCGCCGAGGGTTTCCGGACCGCGTGGCTGGTGCAGTACCCCGTGTGGGCCTTCGCCGTCGTCGGGATCCTGGTGACCCGGCGCAAGGCCCGCCGGGTGGCCGGGGAAGCCGGTCCCGACGGGGGCACGTCGGGACCGGCCCGTCGTCGGGAGTCCCCCTCCGCACCCCGACGACGAGACGCCCGGCGGGCCGTCGAACCCGCCGGGCGCCTCGTGGGGCGTTCGGAGCGGACCGCGTAGCGGTTCACCCCGGTTCGGATCAGCTGGCGGGCATGAGCACCTTGTCGATCACGAACACGGTCGCGTTCGAGGTCGGGATGTTGCCGCACAGGATGTTCGCGGTGTTGCCCATGCCGTCGGTCACGGTCGGGGC
>NZ_JACBXB010000040.1 GCF_013870575.1 Pseudonocardia pini | reverse complement strand
ACAGCGCGAGCCGTGCCGCGCCCGCCGCGCGCCGGGGAAGGACGTTCAGCCGGACGTGGGGTCCGGCTCGGCGGCCGGTGCCTCCTTGAGCTCGGCGAGCGAGTCGTTGAGGGCCTCGGCGAGCACGTCGACGTCCGGCAGCGCGTCCCGGTCCGCGTTGAGCCCGTAGCAGACCGTGCCGTCGTAGCTGGTCACGCCGACCGCGACGGCCTGGCCGTGCGCCAGCGGGACGACCGGGTACACGTCCCGCATCCGCGCACCCATGGCGTACAGCGGCCGTGGTGGCCCGGGCACGTGGGTGACCACCACGTTGAACAGCCGCGACGACAGGCGCGAGGACAGCCGGGCGCCCATCTGGTGCATCGCGGGCGTGGCCAGCCCGGCCAGCCCGACGACCGCGGTCGTCCCGGCCGAGCGGCCGAACCGCTTGCGCGCCTCCATCTGCACGGCGATCGACCGCAGCCGTCGCACCGGGTCCGGGTCGCCGACCGGCAGCTCCACGAAGACCGCCGAGATCTGGTTGCCGCTGGTGGCCGACCCGTTGCGGCCGCGCACGCTGACCGGCACCATCGCCCGCACCACGGAGTCCGGGAAGATCGGCTCGCCGCGGGCGATCAGCCAGCGCCGCAACGCCCCGGTGACCACGGCGAGCACGACGTCGTTCACCGACCCGCCGCCCGCGCCGTGCCGCCGTCGGATCACCCGGTGCTCGAACAGCGAGGTCCGGGCCATGCCGAACCGCCGCTGCGCGCCGATCGGGGCGTTGAGCGCCCAGACCGAGCGGCCGCGGTTGGCCGTGCGGAAGGCGTCCGCGAGCCCGCCGACCGACCGTTTCACCGTGGCCGCCACCTCGCGGACGTCCCGGGCCGAGCGGGTCAGGGCGTCGACCGCCGAGCGGGGGCGGAGGAGGTTCTCCAGCACCGCGGTGGTCGCCAGCTCCAGGCCGGACGGCTCGCGGGCGGGCTGCCACTCGGCGTCGTCGACCCGGCGGGGCTCGGGGGTGACGTCCAGCAGGACCGCCCCGATGTCCATCGACCCCAGCCCGTCCACCATGGCGTGGTGGGTCTTCGTGACGACGGCGACCCGGTGCCCCTCGAAGCCCTCGACGACGTAGATCTCCCAGAGCGGGCGGGAGCGGTCGAGCTGGCGGGACAGCAGCCGTCCGACGAGCTCGCGCAGCGCCACGTCCGAGCCCGGAGCGGGCAGCGCCGAGCGCCGCACGTGGAAGCTCAGGTCGAAGTCCGGGTCGTCCACCCACACGGGCAGCCCGAGCCTGCCCGGCACCTCGCGCACCTTCTGCCGGTACCGCGGCACGAGGGCGAGCCGCGAGCCGATGAGCTCGACGAACTCGTCGACCGCGAACCCGTCCGCCCCGGGCTCGAAGGTCATGACCCCACCGAGGGTCATCGCCGTCGTCCGCTCCTCCATGAAGAGGAACGAGGCGTCGAGCGGGGTCAGGCGTTCGCTACCAGACACCCTCGGCCCGCCAGCCGCGCAGCGGCATCCCGGAGCGGCCGTGGTCGCCGAGCTTCACGCCGAGCATCTGGTGCAGCTGGATGTTGTCCAGGTCGAAGCCCAGCCGACACGCCGCCATGTAGAGCCGCCAGACCCGGGCCCGCCCGATCCCGACCTCCTCGACGGCCTCGTCCCAGTGCTCCTCGAGGTTGCGGCCCCAGTCGCGGAGGGTCAGCGCGTAGTGCTCGCGCAGGTTCTCCTCGTGCCGGATCTCGAAGCCGGCGTCGTTCATCTCGGTCATCAGCAGGCCGGGCGACTCCAGCTGCCCGTCCGGGAAGACGTACCGGCCGATGAACGGGTCCACCTTGCGCTTGTTCACCGTGCGGGGCTGGGTGATGCAGTGGTTGAGCAGCCTGCCCTCGGGCCGGAGCTTGCCATGGAGGAAGCCGAAGTAGTGCGGGAGCTGCTTCTTGCCGATGTGCTCGGTGAGCCCGATCGAGCTGATCGCGTCGAACCCCGTCTCCGGGACGTCCCGGTAGTCCAGGTGCCGCACCTCGGCGAACTCCTCGAGGCCCTCCCGGCGGATCGCCTCCTGGCCCCACTCGGCCTGGGCGCGGGACAGGGTCACGCCCAGCGCGTGCACGCCCATCCGCGCCGCGTGGCGGACCATGCCCGCCCATCCGCAGCCGACGTCGAGCAGCCGCATGCCCGGCTCCAGCGCGAGCTTGTTCGCCACCAGCTCGTACTTGGCGGCCTGCGCCTCCTCGAGCGTGGCGTCGGCGCTCGGGTAGGCGGCACAGGTGTAGGTCATCGAGGGGCCGAGGACCCACTCGTAGAACCGGTTCGAGACGTCGTAGTGGTGCGAGATGACCTGGCTGTCCCGGAACTTCGAGTGCAGCCTGCCCCGCGGCCTGGCCTCCAGCTCGGGCGGCGCGGGCCGGTACTTGAGCCACACCGGACCGACGGCCGCGAGCAGCTTCGCGAAGTCCGCCTTGGACACCCCGTGGAGGGTGATCTCCGACAGCGACGCGAGCGCGCTGTAGAGGTCCCCCTCCACGTCGATCTCGCCGGTCACGTACGCCCGCGCCAGACCCAGCGTGCCCGGAGCCGAGGCCAGCCGGGCCAGCGCCCGGGGGGACTCGATCCGCAGGGCGATCTCGGCGTCGTCCGGACCGGACTTGCTGCCGTCGTAGGCGATCAACCGGATCGGCGCGTCCTGACCGATGACGTGACCGAAGACCTCGGCGACGCGCATGCTCATGCTCCCCCACCCACCTTCGTGTACAGGTCCGGCACCCGACCCTCGGGGTCGTAGCGCTCCTTCACCGCGCGGTACGCGGTGCCGTTGTACCGCTCCCAGAACTCCGCCTCCGCATAGTGGACGGTGGAGTAGAGGCTCTTGTGTCCGTCCAACCGGGCGACGAGGTCCTCGACGAACCGGTTGTGCTCCCAGCGCTCGCCCGTGATGGGCACGGACGACCAGAAGCCCACGTTGACGTACGGCGTGTGGGCCTCCATCGGGTAGAGCGGCCAGGTCCGGTCCCCGCGCAGCTGCAGCGGGCAGAGCCAGACCGGCGCGATCCCGACGTGCTCGTGGAACTCCGCGAGGAACTCCGGCAGCCGGGCCGTGGGGATCTCGACGTCCTGGATCACCATCTCCTCCTCGGGGTGCCCGAGGCGGCGGCGGACCCTGTTCGACGCCTGGTGGCGCTGGTCCAGCGCGACCAGCCTGCGGTACACGTCCGAGCGGCGGTAGCGCTTCGGCCAGAGCCTGCGCACGGCCGGGACCTGCACGCCGAAGGCCCGGGAGCACCAGAACCAGTCCGTGTCCCAGCGCCAGAGGTAGTCGTGCACGGTGAGGTGGTCGACCGGGCGGGTCCGCAGCGACCGGTAGAACACCTCCATGCCGGTGTAGTCGCTGACCCGCGCACCCGGGAGCGGCCGGTCGACGAACTCCCCCACGCTCACGTAGTGCTCGGTCGGCGAGAACACGGTGCCGTCGACGAAGTCCGCCGGGCCCGCCGTGAACCGGGTGAGGGCCGCGGTGGCCTCCTCCGCGGTGCGGAAGCGGTGGTGGGTCAGCCGCACGTACGGCTTCACCGGGATCAGCTCGATCCGGATCCGGAGGGCGTAGCCCAGGGTGCCGTAGGAGTTGGCGAAGGCGGCGTAGAGGTCGGCGTGGTCGTTGTCCGGGGTGGCCGTGACCAGCTCACCGGCGGGGGTGAGCACGTCCATCTCCAGGACCGACTCGTGGGGCAGACCGTGCCGGAACGACGTCGACTCGATCCCGAGCCCGGTCACCGCGCCACCGAGGGTGATGGTCTTGAGCTGGGGGACGACGAGCGGCATCAGCCCGTGCGGGAGGGTGGCGGCGACCAGGTCCTCGTAGGTGCACATGCCCTGCACGTCCGCGGTGTGGGCCTCGCGGTCGACCTCGATCACGCCGTGCAGGCCCGCGGTGTCCAGGTGCACGACCTCGGTGGTCGGCGCGCCGAAGCGGAAGAGGTTCGAGGTGCGTTTGCCCAGCCGTACGCGGGTGCCCGCCGGCACGTCCCGATAGGCCCTCACCAGCTGCGCGACGACGCCGTCGTGCCGTCGTCGGGCGGCCGATCGGGTCTCGGGTGGGGTGCCTGCCCCGATCTGCGCCGTGCTCACGGGCCAACGCTAACGCCGCGAGGGCCCGTTCGTCAGGGCATTCCGCCCGGTCGTACGTCACTCGATTCCCCCGCGAACCCGGAGGAAGCGGACGTTTCGCGGCTCATCCCCGCCTGCGGGAGGCCACCAGCTTGGGGATCGCCGGGAAACCGGTGACCGGCCGGTAGGCCTCCGCGGCGGCCGTGAGGGCCGCGTACTCGTCCGCGGTCAGCCGGATGTCCGCGGCGGCCACGTTGCTCTCCAGCTGGGCCACACTGGACGCACCGGGGATCGCGACGACGTTGGGCTGGTGGACCACCCAGGCCAGCGCGGCCTGCGACGGGGTGGCGTCGTGGGCCGAGGCCACGTCCCGCAGGGTGTCCAGCAGGGGTTTCGCGGCGTCGAGGTTCTCCGGCAGGAACATCGCGTTGGCGGAACGGACGCCGTTGGCGGGTCGGTTGTCCCGGTCGTAGCGCCCGGACAGCAGCCCCTGCGCGAGCGGGCTGTAGGCGATCACGAGGTGCCCGGTCCGCTGGGCCCAGGGCAGCATCTCCGGCATCGGGTCCCGGTGGACCAGGCTGAACTGCACCTGGTTGGACAGCAGCGGCGACCCGAGCCGCACCTCCGCCGAGCGCCAGCGCTTCAGCGCGTAGTTGGACACCCCGACCTCGTCGACCACGCCGACGTCTCGCAGCGCCTGCATGCCGCGCATCGTCGTGGCGTCGGAGACCAGCGGGTTCGGCTGGTGCACCTGGTAGAGGTCGAGCGTGCGGACCCCGAGCCGCTGGGCGCTGGCCACGCCGCGCTGCTGCACCACGGCGGCCGTGGGCAGCACCGGGAAGATCTTGGTGGCGACCACGACGTCGTCGGTGCCACCGGTGTCGGCGAGGGCCTTGCCGAGGATCCGCTCCGAGCGCCCGAAGCCGTAGACCTCGGCGGTGTCGAAGAAGGTCACCCCGAGCTCGCGGGCCCGCGCGACGATCCGCGCGGCCTCCACCTCGAAGTCCGCCCCGTACCCCCACTCCTTCGACCCGAACTGCCAGGTGCCCAGCCCGATCACCGAGTACGGCTTCCGTGTCCCCTCGAGGCCCTCGACGTGTCGCATGGCCCCAGTGTGCCCGCGGGTGCGGTGCGCCGGGGCAGGTGCGGCCGACGGCCCGACGAGCTGTGGCGCCGGAGGGGCCGACGGCACCTCCCCGCCGCCACCCGCGACCATGGTCCACGGCTCGGGGGCGGACCGGTCGATCTCCGACCGGTTCGCCCCCGAGGCGTGGATCGCTCTACGGTGGCACCGACGAGATCATGCAGGAGACCACCGGGCGCGCGGGGGCGCGAACCCGCCCCCGGGCGGCACGACGCGGAAGTGAACAGGTAGAAAACGCGGCATGGCCTTTCGGTTGACGCCACAGGAGCGGGGCTTCTACCCCCTGTTCACCCGCGCCGCGGAGAACATCGTGGTCGCCGCCGACGAGCTGGCGTCGATGGTGGACGCCGTGCCCGCGGACCGGCCCGCGATCGCCAAGCGGGTCAAGGAGGCCGAGAACGCGGGCGACGAGGTCACCCACGAGATCATGGTGAAGCTCAACTCCGTGTTCGTGACCCCGTTCGACCGCGAGGACATCTACCGGCTCGCCTCCTCGCTCGACGACGTCGTCGACCACATCGAGGAGGCCGCCGACCGGATCGTGCTCTACCGGCTCGAACGGCTGCCCGCGGGCATCGCGATGCAGGTCGACGTGCTGCGCCGGGCCGCGGCCGCCACCGCGGAGGCGATGCCGAAGCTGGAGCGGATGGCGGCCCTGCAGGAGTACTGGATCCACGTCAACTCCCTCGAGGACGAGGCGGACGAGGCCTACCACGCGGTGCTCGCCGGTCTCCTCTCCCCCGCCGAGACCCCCACCGACCCGGCCGCCGTGCTGGAGATCATCAAGCTCAAGGAGGTCGTGGACACCCTCGAGGAGGCCGCGGACGCCTTCGAGACGGTGGCCAACACCGTCGAGAGCATCGCGGTCAAGGAAGCCTGATGATCCTGACGGCGGTCGTCGTCGTCATCGTGGTCGCGGTGGTGTTCGACTACACCAACGGCTTCCACGATGCGGCCAACGCGATCGCCACCTCGGTCGCCACCCGGGCCCTGTCCCCGCGGGTCGCGCTCGCGATGGCGGCGGTGATGAACCTGATCGGCGCCTTCCTCGGCACCGAGGTGGCCTCCACGGTCGGCAGCGGCATCATCGAGGCGCCCCAGGGGATGTCGGGGTTGGCGGTGGTGCTCGCCGCCCTGCTCGGCGCGATCGCCTGGAACCTCGTGACCTGGTGGTTCGGCCTGCCCAGCTCCTCGTCCCACGCCCTCATCGGCGGTCTGGTCGGGGCGGCGACGGCCTCGGCGGGCACCGTGAAGTGGGACGGGGTCGTGGAGAAGGTGCTGGTCCCGATGGTGCTCTCGCCGGTCGTCGGGTTCGTGCTGGCGGGCCTGGTCATGATCGCGATCCTCTGGATCTTCAAGGACCGCAACCCGACGCGCCTGTCCCGCGGCTTCCGGCACGCCCAGACCGTGTCGGCGGCGGCCATGGCGCTGGGACACGGCCTGCAGGACGCCCAGAAGACGATGGGCGTGATCGTGCTCGCGCTGGTCGTCGGGGGCTTCCACCAGGGCAGCGAGGTGCCCTGGTGGGTCGTGCTGATCTCGGCCGGGGCGCTGTCCGCGGGCACCTACGCGGGCGGCTGGCGGATCATGCGGACCCTCGGGCGGCGGATCATCGACCTCGACCCGCCGCGCGGGTTCGCCGCCGAGCTCACGGCCTCCGCGGTGCTCTACACGACCGCGTTCGCCTTCGCGGCGCCGATCTCGACCACCCAGACGATCACGTCGTCCATCCTCGGGGTGGGCGCCACCAAGCGGCTCTCCGCGGTGCGGTGGAACGTGGCGGGCAACATCGCCGTCGCGTGGGTGGTCACCCTTCCCGCCGCCGCACTGTGCGCGGCACTGGCGTTCTGGGCGATCCACCCGCTGGTCACCTGACGGTCAACGGACGACGGAGGCCTTCAGCCGCGCCCGCTCCACGTCCACGTCGTAGTCCGGCGGCGGGAACTCCGGGGCGACGTCCCCGAGCGTCTCGGCCAGCAGCGCCGCGATCGCCCAGTTCCGGTACCACTTGCGGTCCGACGGGATGACGTACCAGGGCGCCACGTCCGCGTCGCACCGCTCCAGGGCCGCCTCGTAGGCCTCCCGGTAGGCGGGCCACCTGCTGCGGGAGTCGATGTCCCCCGGGTTGTACTTCCAGCGCTTGGCCGGGTCGTCGAGCCGGGCCAGCAGCCGCTCGGCCTGCTCCTCCGGGGAGATGTGCAGCATGCACTTGAGCACGGTCACGCCCTGCTCGGACAGCTCGGCCTCGAAGGCGCGGATCTGGTCGTAGCGGGCCTCCCACACCTCCTGCGGGACCAGCGAGTCCACCCGCGCGACGAGCACGTCCTCGTAGTGGGAGCGGTCGAACACCCCGATCCGCCCCGGCTGCGGGACCTGCTTGCGGATCCGCCACAGGAAGTCGTGGGACAGCTCCTCCGGCGTGGGCCGCTTGAACGAGGCGATGTGCACGCCCTGCGGGTTCACCATCCCCACCACGTGCCCGATCACGCCGCCCTTGCCGGACGTGTCCATGCCCTGCAGCACGAGCAGCACCGAGCGGTGCCCGCCTCCCGTGCCCTCCGCGTAGAGGGCCTCCTGCAACGCGTCGAGCCGGACGTCGAGCTCGCCCATCGCCTCCGCGGCGGCGGCCTTGTCCGAGGGCCCGGTCGGCCTGCCGCGGGGGTCGATCGCCCTCAGGTCGACGGGCCCCTCGGGCACCCGGAAGATCGTGCGCACGCTCGCCATGGGCGAACTCTAGCGATCACTCCGTCCGGCGGCGCTCCTCCGGCAGGGCCCCGAAGGCGACGTCTCGGCGGTCCATCGCACCGACCACCACCTCGCGCAGCGACGCGAGGACACCCAGGGCCGAGGAGTCCACCAGCGCGTAGCAGACGACCGGGCCCTCCCGGCGCACGGAGACCAGGTCGGCGTGCCGCAGCACGGCGAGGTGCGAGGACAGTGTGGACGCCACCTGGCCGGTACAGGCACGCAGCTCGGCCACGGACCGTTCGCCGTCCCCCAACAGCTGCAGGATCCAGATCCGGTCCGGGTGGGCGAGCGCCTTCGCGACGTCCGCCAGGACCTGGCGCGACCGACCCGCGTGCTCGGGCCCGGCCCCCGAGGGCCCCGTGTCCGACGACGTCGACCCGGTCTGCGAGATCACGGAATCCACCTCACGTCGCTACCCCCTCTTCGCGGACAACCTTCGGCGGCCGGGTGATACCGATCACCTGGTTTCCGGATCAACGAATTCGAGTAGGCTCGCCCCCGCTTTTTGACGGCAGGCCCCATACGTCCCGTGTGGGCGGCGAGTGTATAACGACCGATGCGCTCGGCGAATGTGCGGTCACACAGTGGAAGCGCGCCACGACGATTCTCGAATCACCGAACGTCGAGCATGGGGCGGCGCGGGTGCTCGGGTCGGCCGCTGCGGCCCGGAATGCCGACTCCGGGAATTGTCGCGGTCGAGCCGGGCGCGAATGCCGCGAGGAGTGCCCGCCGAGCCGGTGACCGCGCTGTTCGCGCGCATTTCCGACGGTGTCGCGATCATGGCGGGGAACGCACGAATGCAGGGGCGGAGTGGGCCGGAGCTGCGCAGCAGGCCGCCGGCCGAGGGAATCGTGGACGGCTCAGACCCGGTGGGTCCCGATCGGCACGACGAGCGGGGTGCCCGCCACGGGATCCGGGACGACCCGGGCGTCGAGTCCGAAGACCTCGCGCAGCAGCGGCTCGGTGATCACCTCCGCGGGCGTGCCCGAGGCCATGATCCGCCCGTCCCGCATGGCGACCAGCCGGTCGGCGTACCGGGCGGCGAGGTTGAGGTCGTGCAGCACCATCACCACGGTCCGGCCGCGCTCGGTGTGCAGCCGGTCCACCAGCTCCAGCACCTCCACCTGGTGGGCCAGGTCGAGGAACGTGGTGGGCTCGTCGAGCAGCAGCAGCTCGGTGCCCTGCGCGAGCGCCATGGAGATCCAGGCGCGTTGGCGCTGGCCGCCGGAGAGCTCGTCGACCGGCCGCTCGGCGAGGTCGGCGATGCCCGTCCAGGCCAGGGCCTCGGCCACGGCCTCCTCGTCGTCCCCGGACCACTGGCGGTACCAGGCCTGGTGCGGGTGCCGCCCCCGGGCGACGAGGTCGCCCACCGTGAGGCCCTCGGGCGCGGTGGGCGCCTGGGGCAGCAGGCCCAGGACCGTCGCGACCTCCTTGGTGGGCATCCGGTCGATCCGGCGGCCGTCGAGCAGCACGTGGCCCTTCGTGGGGGCCAGCAGCCTGCCGAGGGCACGCAGCAGCGTCGACTTGCCGCAGCCGTTCGGCCCGATCACCGCGGTGACCGTGCCGTGCAGGACCTCGAGATCCAGGTCGTCGACGATCGTCCGGTCGCCGTAGCCCAGCCGGACGCCCTCCGCGGCGAGCCGGACCCGGTCCGTCTGCTCCCCCTGCGCCGTCGTCTCGGTGCGGGTCGAGGTCATGCGCGGGCCTCCCGGCCTTGTCTGATCAGCAGGTAGAGCAGGTACGGGGCGCCCAGCACGGCCGTCACCACGCCGACGGGCAGCTCGACGGCGCCGAACGCGGTGCGGGCGATGACGTCGGAGATCACCGTGAGCGCGGCGCCGATCACCAGCGAGGCCCCGATCGGGGGTCGCGCGGAGCCGACCAGCCGCTGCGCGATCTGCGGGGCCACCAGAGCCACGAAGACGATCGGGCCCGCCCCCGCCGTCGCGACCGCGGCCAGCCCGACGGCCACGAGGAGCAGCAGGCTGCGAGCGGTGTTGACCCGCACGCCGAGCGCCTTCGCGGTGTCGTCGCTGTACTGCAGGGCCCCCATCACGAAGGACAGGACGAGCGCGGCGGGCACGAGGATCACCAGGGCCAGCCCCACGGGGACCACGTGCTCCCAGCCGCGGGCGTTGAGGCTGCCGTTCAGCCAGACCTGCGCGCGGGCGGCCTCGTAGACCTGCGCGATGATCAGCAGCCAGTTGACCAGGGCCGCGAGCATCGCGTTGATCCCGATGCCCACGAGCACCAGCCGGAAGCCCTGGATGCCGCGCCGCCAGGACAGCGTGTAGATCAGCACCGCGGTGACCAACCCGCCGACGAGCGCCGCGATCGGCAGCCCGACGGCCGCCAGCGACCCGACCAGCCCGGACCCGCCGAGCACGATCAGCGTGACGGCGGCGGCGCTCGCCCCCCAGGTGATCCCGATGATGTCCGGGCTGGCCAGCGGGTTGCGGGCGATGGACTGCAGGATCGCCCCGGACACGGCCAGCGCCCCGCCGACCAGCAGCCCGGTCAGCGACCGCGGCAGCCGCAGCTCCAGCACGATGAACTGCTGGCCCGCGTCCCCGCCGCCGAACAGCACGGCCAGCACCTCGGGGATGGAGATCGGGAACTCGCCGCGGCCGATGTTCACCGCGAGCGCGAGCAGCAGCACGAGCGACGCCACCACGATGACGAGCACGTTCCGCGGGCGCCAGACGCCGGAGACCGGGCCGCGGCGCACCGGCGTGCGGCCCGGGACCCGCACCGGGGGCGGGGCGGTGTCGGAGGTCGGGGCCGCCATCAGATCGACATCATCTTCCGGCGGCGGACGAGCGCGATGAAGAAGGGCGCGCCGACCAGCGCCAACACGATCCCCACCTGCAGCTCGCCGGGCCGTGCCACGAGCCTGCCCACCACGTCCGCGGCCAGCAGCAGCACCGCGCCCATCAGCCCGGAGGCGGGCAGCAGCCACCGGTAGTCCGGCCCGGTGAACGCCCGGACGACGTGCGGCACCACCAGCCCGACGAACCCGATGGGCCCGCACGCGGCCGTGGCCCCGCCCGCCAGCAGGGTGATCGCGACGACCCCCAGCACCCGGGTCCGGCGCACGGACTGGCCGAGCGAGCGGGCCACGTCCTCCCCCAGCGACAGGGCGTTGAGCGCGGGCGCGCTCGCGAGCGCGATCAGCGTCCCGACCACCAGGAAGCCCACCACCTGACCCGCGATCTCGGCGTCTCGCCCGGCGAGCGAGCCGACGTTCCAGAACCGGTAGGCGTCCAGGGTGTCCGTGTCGATCAGGATGATCGCCGAGACCAGGCCGCTGAGCAGGAAGGTCAGGGCCGCGCCCGCGAGCGCGAGGGTGACGGGGGTGGGGCTGCCGCGACCGCCCGCGGCGCCGAGCAGGAACACCGCGACGCTGGCCACCATCGCGCCCGCGAAGGCGAACCAGACGTAGCCGAACAGCGTGGTCACGCCGAACACGTAGATGCCGACGACCACGAAGAACGCCGCGCCCATGTTCACGCCGAGCAGGCCGGGGTCCGCCAGCGGGTTGCGGGTGTGGCCCTGGATCAGGGCCCCCGCCAGGCCGAGCGCGGCGCCGACGAGCACGCCGAGGACCGTGCGCGGGATGCGCAGCGAGCGGATGACGATGTCGTCCTCGGTGCCGGTCGGCGAGACGAGCGCGCTCCACACGTTCGACAGCGGGATGACCTTCGTGCCCAGCGCGATGCTCAGGAAGACCACGACGACGAGCAGCACCACCAGGGCGATGAGCCCGGCCAGCCTGCGCGTGCGCAGCGACCGCTTCGACCGTGGGGGTCGCCGGGGCGCCTCCGCCACCTGCGCCGTACCCACCGCCACGCGTCACCTCCGCGTCCTGTGAGGCCATCCTGGCCTCACTGTGTCGTCCCTCGGTCGGGGGAAGGCTAACCTCACCACCCGAGCGCCGAAAGCCCTGACGGGTCACAGGGATGGTGGGATGGCGGGGTGCGCCGACTGCTCCCGCCCGGACCGGACCTCACGGATGCGGACCTGACCGAGCCCTACGCCTACCCGCCGGACCTCGACCGGCCCTGGGTGCGGGTGAACTTCGTGTCCAGCCTCGACGGCGCCGTGTCCGTCGACGGCCGGTCGGCGGGCCTCGGCTCAGCCGCCGACAAGGCCGTGTTCGGTATCCTGCGCAGGCTCGCGGACGTGGTCCTGGTCGGGGCGGGCACCGCGCGGGCCGAGCGGTACCGGGGTGCCCGCAAGCCCACTGTCGGCCGCGACACTCCCCCGCCGATCGCCGTGGTGACCGGGTCGGCCGCGCTGGCGCCCGATCTCGGGCTGTTCACCGACACCGCCGTGCCGACGATCGTGCTCACCACCGCCGAGGCCCCCGCCGACCGGCGGGCGGCGCTGCGGGAGGCGGGCGGCGACGTCGTCGAGCTGCCGGACCTGGCCCCTGCCACCCTGCTCGCCGAGCTGGAGCGGCGCGGGCTGCGCCGGGTGCTGTGCGAGGGCGGTCCCGGCCTGCACGGGGACCTGGTCGCCGCGGGCGCGGTCGACGAGCTCTGCCTCACCCTCGCCCCGTTGCTGGCCGCGGGGGACGCGGGGCGGATCGCCCGCTCCGCCGCGGGCCACGATCCGGAGACCATGACCCTGGAGTCCGTGCTGGAGTCCGAGGGCAACCTCCTGCTGCGCTACCGCATCCGCCGATCGAGTGAAGGTGCGTGAGGATCCGGCCCCCGCGCCGTCCGAACATGTGTAGGGCGCCGGCGACCCGGCGCACCCGACGTCTTCTGAGGAGTACGCATGAGCAGCCCCACTCCCGCCAGTGCCACACCGACGACGGCCACCGCGACCTCCGTCGCGGGGAGCCCGAGCAGGCTCGCCGAGGACACGGCCCAGGGCAAGACGACGATCTCCGCCTCCGTGGTGCAGAAGATCGCCGGCATCGCCGCCCGGGAGATCTCCGGCGTCCACTCGATGGGCGGCGGCGTGTCCCGCGCGTTCGGCGCGATCCGTGAGCGGATCCCCGGTGGCGGCACCGGCGCCTCGAACATCGCGGGCGTGCAGGTCGAGGTCGGCGAGAAGCAGGCCGCCGTGGACCTCGACCTCGTGGTCGAGTACGGCGCGTCCATCGTAGACCTGGCCCGCGCGGTGCGGCGCAACGTGATCACCGCCGTCGAGCGGATGACCGGGCTCGAGGTGATCGAGGTCAACATCGCGGTCAACGACATCCACCTGCCCGAGGACGACGACGAGCCGCCGGTGGCGCCCGCGGTGACGCCCGCCCCGTCGCGCGTCGAGTGAGCGGACCCGGCCCGGAGACGGACGCCCTCGCGCTCGCCGTCGCCGAGGTGGTCGTCGCGGATCCCGCGGTGGCCCGCCTGGACGGCGGCGTGTTCGGGGACGTGGCGACCCACCTGGCCGGCCGCAAGCTCGTCGGGGTGCGGGTGGACACCGATCCCGCCCGCCCGGTCGAGGTCGGGGTGGTGCTCCACCTCGGCACCCCGATCCCGGTGGTCGTCGCGGGCCTGCGGGCCCGGGTCGCCCGCGTGGTGGGCGCCCGCCCCGTGGACCTCACCGTGTCCGACGTGGTCCCCGGCCCGGTCGACGCCATGGTCGAGCTGTGACCCCGCAGGACCGGGCCGCACTCGACAGGGCCGCCTTCCGCGCCTTCGTCCGGGAGCACCATCCCGACCGCGGCGGCGACCCGGAGGTCTTCGCGGCCGGGATGGCCCGGTTCCGCGAGCCTCCCGCCGACCCCCGCTTCGACGCCCCGGTCGTCTTCGTCCCCACACCGCCGCTGCCGGTCCGGATCGTCGTCGCGGCGATCCGGACGGCCCGTCGCCGGTCCCGCACCCGCGTGGACCGGCCCTCCTGCACCCTGGAGCGAGAATGAACGCCACCCAGACCGGTCTGCTGGCCGGGCTCCTGCTGGGCCTCGCCGCCGCGTTCGGCGGCTTCGTCGCCTTCGTCATCGTGCTGGTCCTCGGCGCCATCGGGCTCGCGGTCGGCCGGTTCCTCGACGGCGAGCTGGACCTGTCCGGCGTCCTCGGTCGGGGCCGGGACAAGTGATCCCGCCCGCCCCGGCCTCGCGGGCGGCCGCGGCCGTCGCGCTGCCCGACTGGGCCCCCGACGCCGACGAGCGCGGCGCGCTGGACATCGATCCCGTGGTGCTGCGCAAGATCGTCGAGTACGTGACCGACCGGACCCCCGGCACGCTGCACCGCGAGCGCCGGGTCGCGGGGCTCGACGTGGGCGACGCGGGTCCCCGCGCCCGGATCAGTGCCTCGGGCGACTCCGTGGACGTGCGGCTCGAGCTGACCTGCGCGTACCCCGCGCCGGTGCGCACCACCGTCGCGACCGTGCGCGAGCGGATCACCGACGAGCTGGCCCGGCTCACCGGGTACCAGGTCCGGTCGCTGGCCGTCACCGTGTCGGGGCTGCGCCCGCCCGTCGGGCCCGCGCGGCCCCGCATCCAGTAAGGAGGGATCCCCGTGCGCGTGCTGCTCCGCACGCTGTCCCCGCTCCTGGGCCTCGCCCTCGCCGCGGTCGGCGTGCTGCTCGTCGTCGAGGTGGTCGCCGCGTGGGTCCGACCCGGCGCGACCACCGGTCTCGTCGTGCCCTGGCAGTCGTGGCAGGCGGGCCTGACCGAGCTGACCTGGTCTGACGGCCCGGTCCTCGTCGTGTCCGTCTGCGTCGGCGTGCTCGGGCTGCTGCTCCTGCTGGTGGCCCTGCTCGCCCGCCGCCACGACGTGCCGCTGACCTCGCCGACCCCGGCGATGACCGTCTCCACCTCGCCGCGCGTGCTGGCCAGGCTGGTCGGCCGGACCGTCCGGGCGTCCGACGACGTCGCGGCCGCCACCGTGTCCGCCTCCGCCCGCAAGATCGTGGTCCGGGCCGAGGGCTGGCCGGACGACGCAGGCGGCATGACCGGGTTGCGAGACAGCGTCCGCGACACCACGGACACCCTGCTCGACGCGCTGCCGCTCGCCCGGCGGCCCAAGGTCGCCGTCACCACCCGAGGCCGGAGGGAACCCCGATGACCACCGCGTCGTCCGCGCCGCC
>NZ_JACBXB010000409.1 GCF_013870575.1 Pseudonocardia pini | reverse complement strand
TCCAGCGCGTTGGCCAGGCTGGCGTCGTACCCGACGCGCCCGCCGAAGCTCACCAGGACGCGCGCCAGCTGCGGGTAGGACGAGTCCTGCCCCGCGCGCTCGATGTAGACCGGCTCGACGTAGAGCAGCCCGCCCGCCACGGGCAACGTGAGCAGGTTGCCGTAGTCGATCGTGGTCTGGTTCTGCCGCAACAGGTTCAGCTCCGACGAGACCTCGGGCGAGCCGAGGAACTGCGCCTGCACCTGCTGCGGGCCGAGCGTCTGGGTGTCCGCGGGCAGCTGGAGCACCGTGATCTTGCCGTAGGTCTCCGGATCGGAGCTCGCCGACATGTACGACGCCAGGAACTGCCGCCTCAGGCTCACGAGCGCGCTCGTGAGCTGGAAGCTCGCCTGCGGCTGGTTCGGCAGGCCGGTCTGCAGGTAGTACGGCGGCTGTGCGTCCTGCGAGGCGCCGGTGTTGCCCTGCACCGTCGGGTCCGACGGGACGTCCCAGAAGGACACGGTGGAGAAGAACTCCGCCGGGTTGTCCACGTGGTACCGGGTCAGCAGCTCGCGCTGGACCTTGAACTGGTCCTCCGGGTACCGGAAGTGTGCGCGCAGCGAGTCGCTGATGTCCGCCGCGGGCTTCACGGTGTCCGGGAAGGCCTTCATCCACGTCTGCAGCACCGGGTCCGACTCGTCGAACGCGTAGAGCGAGACGGTGCCGTCGTACGCGTCGACCGTCGCCTTCACCGAGTTCCGCAGGTAGCTGATGCTCTCGTTCGGCAGCCGCTGGCCCTGCAGGCCGACCTGGCTGTCCTGCGTGGTGTCGCCGAGCGGCACCTGCTCCGCGTACGGGTAGTGCTGCAGGGTGGTGTAGCCGTCGACGATCCACTGGACGCGGCCGTCGATGACCGCCGGGTACGGGTCGTTGTCGAGGGTCAGCCAGGGGGCGACCTTCTCGACGCGGTCCCGCGGGTCCCGGTCGTACATGATCCGCGAGTTGTCGTTGATGGAGCTGTTGAACAGGATGTTCCGCTCGCCGTAGTAGAGCGAGAAGGCCAGCCGGTTGAACAGGTTCCCCAGCGAGACGCCGCCAGCGCCGTTGTAGGTGAACTGCGCCGAGTCCGTGTCGTACTCGCGGGGCGCGTCCCCCTCGTCCGCGCCGACGATGGAGTAGTCCGTGATCAGCTCGCCGTAGTAGATCCGCGGCTGCGAGACCGGGATCGTGCCCTCGGTCGTGGTGTCGCTGACCGTGAAGTTCGGCAGGCCGCCCTGGCCGCCGGTGTCCTCCAGCGCGGCGTTGACCTGGTTCGCGGGGGCCGCGACGAAGCCGTTGCCGTGCGTGTACACGAGGTGCCGGTTGATCCAGTCCTGCTGGTTGCCGACGAGCGCGCTGGAGTCCAGCTCGCGGGCGGCGACCACGTAGTCCTGCTGCTGGCCGTTGACCGTGTAGCGGTCGATGTCCAGCTTGTCCGGGAAGCCGTAGAAGTTCCGGCGCTGCTGGAGCTGGGTGAAGGTCTTGTTCAGCTTGCCCGGGTCGAGCAGGCGGATGTTCGGGATGGTCGCGGTGTCCGCCCGCACCTCGGCCGACGTGGCGGTCGACGTCCCGGAGTACGGCTCGATCGTGACCTTGTCGTCAGTGAGGCCGAAGGCCGCGCGGGTGGCCGCGATGTTCCGCTCGATCGACGGGGCCTCGCGCTCGTTCGCGTTCGGGGCGACGACGAACTGCTGCAGCACCGCAGGCCAGGCCGCGCCGACCAGCACGCTCGACAGCACCAGCAACACCACGGCGATCGCCGGGAGCTGCAGGTTGCGCCGGAACACGGCGGCGAAGAAGGCGGCCGCGCAGATCACCGAGATGACCA
The DNA here is from genome assembly GCF_013870575.1 of Pseudonocardia pini. Taxonomy (GTDB): domain Bacteria; phylum Actinomycetota; class Actinomycetes; order Mycobacteriales; family Pseudonocardiaceae; genus Pseudonocardia; species Pseudonocardia pini. Next base: position 3,049 of record NZ_JACBXB010000409.1, on the reverse strand, counting down.
GCAGGATCAGCTTGGCCGGCATCACCGCGTTGAGGTCGGTGTACGTGGCACCGAAGAAGTTCTGGTTGCGGTCCGAGTAGAGCAGCTCGTACCGGTCCAGGTAGTACGCGACCGCCTTGAGCAGCACGAACAGCCCGGCGAGGATGGCGAGCTGGGCCCGCGCGGCCGCCGAGACCTGGCCCGAGCGCCCGGTCAGCCGGATGCCGCCGAAGACGTAGTTCGCGATGAGCGAGACCACGAACCCGATCGCCACGGACACGAACAGCCAGTCCAGCAGCAGCCGGATGAACGGCAGGGTGAAGGCGTAGAACGAGATGTCGTTGCCGAACTCGGCGTCCGTCTGCCCGAACGGCGTGGCGTTCAGGAACATCTGGACGGTCTGCCAGTCGCCCTGGGCCGCCAGGCCGGCGATGATGCCGACGACGACCGGGATCCCGATGCCGAACAGCTTCAGCCGGGAGATGACGACCGTGCGGTACCGCGCTATCGGGTCCTCAGGGCCGTTGACCGGCACGAACACGGGGCGGAAGCGGTAGGCGAGCCACATCGTGAGCCACACCGTGCCGCCGAGCAGCAGCCCGCCGATGACGAACTGCAGGATCCGGGTCACGATCACGGTGCCGAGGACACCGCGGTAGCCGGTCTCGCCGAACCAGAGCCAGTCGACGTAGAGGTCGACGAGCCGGGAACCGCCCAGCAGCACGACCACCAGGACCGCTGCCGCGATCAGCAGGATCCGCGTGCGGCGGGACAACGACGGCGCTCCCGCCGGGGGCCGCATGGCCACTGGTCACTCCTCGAGAAGTCGGGTCTGGTGGGACAACTCTACGGACGGGGTGTGGAGTTCCCGTGTGCCACGTCTGCCTGCACGGTTCGTACCGTTCGTCCTGTCCGCGCGACCGTACAGGTCCGCACCGACATGCGGGTCATCGCAGGTCAGCTCGCACACGACGGAGCGGTGCCCCCGCTGTCGAGCGCGGTGAGGGACTCGACGGCGGACGCCAGCGTGGCCACCCTGACGAGCTGCAGGCCGTCGGGCGCGTTCGCCTGTGCCTCCGCGCAGTTGTCCGAGGGCACCAGGAAGACCGCCGCGCCCGCGTCCCGCGCCGCCTGCATCTTGAAGGGGATGCCGCCGATCGGGCCGACCGCCCCCGTGGCGTCGATCGTGCCGGTCCCGGCCACGAACCGGCCGCCGTTGAGCTCCCCGGGGGTCAGCTTGTCCACCACGGCCAACGCGAACATCAGCCCGGCGGAGGGGCCGCCGACGTCGCCGAGGCTGATGGTGATGTCCCCCGTCGCGGGTTCGACGCCGGGCCGAACGCCGAGCATCCCCTGGTCGCGGTCCGGGTTCGCGCCGAGCACGACCTGCGCGTCCGCCCGGCTGCCCGCCCGCTCGTAGGTGACGTCCACGGACTGGCCCGCGGTGGTCCCCTGCAACGCGCCCGCGACCTGGTCCGGGGTGGCGACCGGGATCCCGCGGACCGCGACGATGGTGTCCCCCTCGCGCAGCACGCCGTCCGCGGCGGCCCCGGGGACGATCTCGGCGACCGTCGCGCGGGTGGGGAGGCCGAGCTGGGTGAGGGCCGCCAGCTCGGCGTTGGTCTCCGACGCGGCGAACTGCGCGGTGTTCGCCCGGTCGACGTCCTCGGTCGACTGCCCGGGCGGGTAGACGGTGTCCCGCGGGACGAGGCGACGGTCCGGCGCGAGCCAGAACCCCAGCGCGGACAACGCGGTGATGCCGTCGTTGACCGAGACGGTGGTCATGTTCAGGTGCCCGGCGGTCGGGTAGGTCGGCGTCCCGTCGACGGCGACGACCTGCGTCCCGTCGACGTCACCCAGGGTGTCGAAGGTCGGCCCCGGCCCCAGCGCCACGAACGGCACGCGGACGACGGTTCCGACGCCCACCACCACGACGACGAGGAGCACGGCGGCGACCAGCGTCGACGTTCGGCGGCTCACGGAGAGCGAACCTACGCCGCGGCGCGTGCGGTCCGCGTACCGTGGTCGGTATGAGTGACGTCCCGTTCGGCTTCGGCCCCAACGACCGTGACCCGGACCGCGACCGCGACCGCAACCGGGACGAGTCCGACGGCCCGCAGGACCCGTTCGGATTCGGCAACCTGGGCGGCGGCCAGTTCCCGGGCATCCCCGGGATGCCGGGTATGCCCGGAATGCCGGGCGGCGGTCCGGGCGGCTTCGACGTCGGCCAGCTCGGCCAGATGCTCAGCCAGCTCGGCCAGATGCTCTCCAGCGCGGGTCAGGCGGGGCCGAGCGACGGCCCGGTGAACTACGACCTGGCCGCGCAGATGGCGACCCAGCAGCTCTCGCAGAAGACGTCGTCGCTCACGGACGCCCAGCGCACCGCGGTGGCGGACTCGGTGAAGCTGGCCGAGCTCTGGCTGGACCCGGCCACCGAGTTCCCGGCGGGGGCCACGGAGACGGTCGCCTGGACGCCGTCGGACTGGGTGCGGGCGAGCATGCCCACCTGGAAGCGGCTGTGCGACCCGGTGGCGCGACGGGTGTCCGGCGCCTGGGTCGAGGGCCTGCCCGAGGAGGTCCGGTCCGCCGCGGGACCGATGCTCGCGATGATCGGCCAGATGGGCGGCCTGGCGTTCGGCAGCCAGCTCGGCAGTGGGCTGGGGCAGCTCGCCGCCGAGGTGCTGACCGGCACCGAGGTCGGGTTCCCGGTCGGGCCCGAGCGCACGGCGGCGTTGCTGCCGGAGGCCATCGAGAAGTTCACCGAGGGCCTCGACCGCCCCGCCAGCGAGGTCATGATCTACCTCGCGGCCCGGGAGGCGGCGCACCACCGGCTGTTCGTGCACGTCCCGTGGCTGCGGGAGCGGCTGCTCGGCGCCGTCGAGGACTACGCCCGCGGCATCACCGTGGACACCTCGCGCATCGAGGACATGGCCCGCCAGATCGACCCGTCGAACCCGGCCTCGATCCAGGAGGCCATGCAGTCCGGGATGTTCGAGCCGCAGACCACGCCCGAGCAGAAGGCGGCGCTGGCCCGGCTGGAGACCCTGCTCGCGCTCATCGAGGGCTGGGT
>NZ_JACBXB010000408.1 GCF_013870575.1 Pseudonocardia pini | reverse complement strand
GAGCGCCGCGCGGGTGTCGGCGGTGAGGGGCAGGGCGGAGCGCAGCCGCACGATCTCGCGGTAGGCGTCCTCCCGGCGGTAGGACCAGCGGCCGTGGAACTGGCGGCCCGCCTCCAGGGACACCGCGCCGGCGGCCACGCGTTCGAGGTCGGTGGCCACGAGCGTCGCCCCACCGTGGGGGCCCAGCACGGTGACGCTCCACTCGCGGGCGAGCGGGTCCTCCGCCCCGACCAGGGCGTGACGGATCCCCGGCGGCAGCCGCGGCGGGAGGTCCTCGGCGAGCCCGACGATCGTGACCGCGCCCGACGCCGCGATCGCGCGGTAGACCTCCACCTCGCGCTCGAAGTACGACCACTTCTGGAACATCGCGACCACGACCAGCGGCTGCCCGGGCGGCCCGGCCAGCGCGAACCGCTCCATGGCGTGCGAGACGTCGACGAGCAGCCGCTTGCCGTAGAGCCCTGAGTCACCATCGGTAGGCGTCACATCGACGGAGGGTAGCGGTTCGCCTCCACCCCCTCCGCGCCGAGATGAACCAGGGTGCTGTTCGATCATGCTCCAGACGACACCCTGGTTCATCTCGGCGCGGATCGGCGCCGACTGCGGGGTCAGCCGGTGTTCTTCATCCCCGCCGCGATGCCGTTGATGGTCAGGAGCAGGGCGCGTTCCAGGTCCGCGTCGTCTCCACCCGCCGCGGCCCGGCGCTGGGCCAGGAGCTCGATCTGCAGGTGGTGCAGCGGCTCGAGATAGCCGTTGCGGACCGACAACGTGTTGCGCAGGACCGGGTGGCCCTCCAGCAACACGGAGTTGCCGGTCAGTGACAGCACCTCGCGCAGGGTGTGCCGGTGCTCGGCCCGGATCTGCTCGAACAGCTCCTGCTGGCCGGGCTCGACGAGCGTCGACACGTAGTAGGAGGCGATCCGCAGGTCGGTCTTCGCGAGCGTCATCTCCACGTTGCCGAGCAGGTTGGAGAAGAACGCCCAGTCCCGCATCTCATCGAGCACCTCGCCGTACCCGGCCTCCCGCGCCGCCCGCAGGCCGCTGCCCAGGCCGTACCAGCCGGGCACGACCATCCGGGTCTGCGTCCAGCCGAAGACCCACGGGATGGCGCGCAGGTCGTCGAGCGACGGGTTCGCGCCGGGCCGCTTCGACGGCCGCGACCCCACGTTGAGCCTGCCCAGCTCGTCCACCGGGGTGGCCGCGGCGAAGAACTCGGGGAGCCGGGAGTCGCCGACCAGCGACCGGTACGCCTGCTTGCCCGCCTCGGACACGCAGGTCATGGCCTCGTCCCAGCGGGCGAGGGTGTCGTCCGGCCAACGGGACTCGGTGTGGAGCACGCTGGCGTCGAGCATCGAGGCGAGCAGGATCTCCAGGTTGTCGTGTGCGAGCGTGGGCAGCGAGTACTTGTCGGAGATGACCTCGCCCTGCTCGGTGAGCTTCATCGTGGCGTCGACGGAGCCGAACGGGGCCGACGCGATCGCCTCGCCCGCGGGCCCGCCGCCGCGCCCGACCGACCCGCCGCGGCCGTGGAAGAGCCGCAGCCGCACGCCGAACTTCGCCGCGGTGTCCCTGAGCTGGCGCTGCGCGCGGTGGATCTCCCACTGTGAGCTGGTGATCCCGGCGCCCTTGTTGGAGTCCGAGTACCCCAGCATGATCTCCTGCAGGTCACCGCGGTTGCGGACCTGCTGGCGGTAGCCCGGGTCGGACAGCAGCCCCTCGAGCAGCGGGCCCGCCTGAGAGAGCTCCTCGACCGTCTCGAACAGCGGCACCAGGTCCACCGACGAGCGCGGGTTGGACTTGAGCTCGACCATGTACGACTCGCGGGCCAGCACCGCGACGGCCAGCAGGTCGTCGACGTCCTGGGCCATCGACACGATGTAGGTGCGCGCGACCTCGGGGCCGAAGTCGTGCTGGACCTCGTGCAGCATGTCGAAGGTCGCGATCACCGTGCGAGCGGCCTCCGGCACGCCGTAGTGCCGCCGGACCAGCGGGCGGTGTCCCTGGAGCTCCTTCGACAGGAGCTCGCGCCGCTCGGAGCGGGTCAGCGAGGCGTACGGCTTGTCCAGCTCGCCCAGCTCGTCGTAGATCGCGCCGAGGGCGTCGTGGTGTTTCTGGCTGTGCTCGCGGATGTCCAGCTCCGCGAGGTGCAGGCCCAGCGCCCGGGCCGCCCGGATCGCGCGGGCGAGCGTGCCGCCCGCGATCCGCGCGCCGAGGTGCCCGCGCAGGGACCGGTCGAGGATGCCCAGGTCCGCGAGGTACTCCGCGACGCCCAGGTAGTCCTCACCCGCGACGTGGTGCCCCTTCGCCGCGATCCGGGCCCGCGTGTTGTCCAGCTTGGCCTGGATGTAGGAGAGCTTGAGCCGGTACGGCTCGAACTGGTTCAGCCGGATGAAGCGGTCGTGCACCGCGGGGAGCACCCGCCGGTCCCGGGCGAGGGCGCCGCGGAGCTCCTCGGACACGCCCATCACCTTGGTCGAGATCGACAGCTCCTGGATGAGCTGGTCGACCAGCGCGCCGTGGATCTTCAGCGCGCGGTCCGAGTACAGCTCCAGGACCTCGCGCGTGACGTCCGGCGTGACGTTCGGGTTGCCGTCCCGGTCGCCGCCGACCCAGACCCCGAGGGTGAGCGGGCGGGAGTCCTCCGGCACCTCGAAGCCGTGCGCCTCGGCCTCGGCCTCGAACTCGCCGACCAGATCGGGGACGGTCGTGGTGCCGAGCCGCTCCATGAACCAGGCGACGTTGCGCGCCTCGTCGAGCACGGTCGGGCGGCCGGGACGGATCTCGTCGGTCTGCCAGAGCAGGTCGACCAGGGCCCCCAGCTCGGCATCCGACGCGCGGTGGTCCAGCCCGTCGGCCACCCGGCGGAGGATGGCGAGCACGGACTGCCGGGAGGCCTCGGTGGGGTGCGCGGTGAAGACCGGCCGCAGCTGGGCGCGGGCGAGCACCTCCTGCACGGCCGCGCGGTCGGCGTCCCCGGCCAGTCGCTCCATCACGGTGTGCAGCGGGCGCCGGTCGGCGGGTCGCAGCTCCCGCAGCTCGCGGGAGCGGTGCAGCTGTTCGGCCACGTTGGCCAGCTGGAAGTACTGGGAGAACGCCCTGGCCAGGGTCACCGCGGTCCCGGTGTCCAGCCCCGAGAGGCGCCGCGTGACGGCGTCGGGGTCCTGGCCCGCGACGGCCTGGCGGGCGAGCTTGCGGACCTCCTCGACCAGCTCCAACAGCTCCTGCCCGGCCTGGTTGGCCAGCGACTGTCCGAGCATGGTGGACAGCCGCCGGATGTCCGCACGCAGGGCGCTGTGCTCGGACTCGGAGACGACGCCGGAGTGGGCCGCCAGGGAGTCCGGGGCCAGCAGTTCGGTGCGGGGGGCGCTCGCGGTCACCGTGGTGGGCTCCGTCCGTCGGATCTACAGGTCCGCTCGCGTCGGCGGGAACGGGAGGGCTGCCCGCCATCGTCTCCCGTCCGATCGGGCAGGGCCATCGCTGGGGGTCGCCCGTTACGGGGGCGAAACACCACGCCTCCGACCGGAAAGCCGCAGATCGGTGCATCACGGGCGTGATCGGACTGCTCCTTGCCCATGACGGACCGCTCGGGGAAGGGGACGGCTCATGGTGGAGACGACCGGGACCGCAGACGTCGTCGTGGTCGGTGGGGGCATCGCGGGCTCGGCGCTGGCGACGGTCCTGGCACGCGAGGGCCGGGACGTGCTGCTGCTGGAGAAGGAGACCGCGTACCGGGACAAGGTGCGGGGCGAGTTCCTGAGCTGCTGGGGGGTCGAGGAGGCCCTCCGCCTGGGACTGGAGGACGTGCTCCTCGGTGCGGGCGGCGGCTACGCGACCCGGATGGCGTTCTACGACGAGAACTCCCCCGGTGCGCTCGGCGAGGCGGCGGCGGTGCCCCTCGACGAGCTGCTCCCGGGCGTCCCCGGCGCGCTCGACGTCGGTCATCCGCAGGCGTGCGAGGCGCTGATCGGTGCCGCCGCGGCCGCGGGCGCGCGGGTGGTCCGGGGGATCAGACCGGTCGACGTCACTCCGGGGGAGCCGCCCGCGGTCCGGTACGTCGACGCCGCCGGGGCCGCCCACTCGGTGGTCAGCAGGCTGGTCGTCGGGGCGGACGGGCGGCAGTCGGGGGTCCGACGGGCGGCAGGCATCGACCTGGAGGTCGGCACGCCGCGCACGATGGGCGGCGGCATGCTGGTCGACGGTCTGGCGGACTGGCCCGCGGACCGGGCGGCGCTGGGCACGGAGGGCGACCTGTACTACCTGATGTTCCCGCGGGCGAACGGCCGCGCGCGCCTCTACCTGCTCCACGACGTCCGGCAGCGGGGGCGGTTCGCCGGACCGGACCGGGCGGAGGCCTTCCTGCGCGCCTACCAGCTGGACTGCATCCCGGACAGCGGGAGGTTCGGTGCGGCCACCCCCGCGGGCCCCTGCGCCTTCTACCCGATGACCGACTCCTGGACCGTGCAGGACCCGGTCGCCCCCGGCGTCGTGCTCGTCGGGGACGCGGCGGGCTGGAACGACCCGGTGATCGGCCAGGGTCTCGCGATCGCGCTGCGCGACGCCCGCACGGTCGCGGAGCTGGTCCTGGCGGGCGAGGGTCTCGAACCCTACGTCGCGGAGCGCCGCGAGCGGATGCGTCGGCTGCGGATCTCGGCGGCGGTGGTGACCGACATGTCCTGCACGTTCACCCCGGAGGGGGCGGCCCGGCGGGCGGCCTACGGCGCGGCGCGTTCCGACCCGGTGCTGGGCGGGCCGCGGATGGCGGTGATGGTCGGTCCGGAGCGGATGCCGGCGGAGGCCTTCGAGGCCCGCACCGTGGCGCGGATCCGGGCACTCGCCTGATCAGGCCGGGTGCCTGCGGGGGCGGCCGGGGCGGCGCTTCACGGGGACGACCCGGCC
>NZ_JACBXB010000407.1 GCF_013870575.1 Pseudonocardia pini | reverse complement strand
GGCGGGGGTCCCGCGGTCTCGGCGCCGGCGGGGTCCTCGGTGTCGACCGGTTCGCGTTCCGCCGCCGTCATCGGGGACCTGCCTGCGCGAGGAGCGCAGCCCGCCATTCCGCGGCGGACTCCTGGAACAACCTGCCGACCTCGGCCCGCCCCGCGAACGCGGGAAGGACGAACTGCGGCCCGACCCGCGCGGCGAACCCGGGGTCGGAGGTGCAGTCGCGGACGATCGACTCGAGTCGGGCGAGGACGGGCTCGGGCACCCCGACGGGCGCGGCGAGCAGCACGTACGCACCCGACTCCGGGAGGCCGGCGACACCGGACTCGGCGAACGTGGGTACCTCCGGCAGGAAGCCCAGGCGTCGTTCGGCGCCCGTCGCCAACGCCCGCACCCGGCCGTCGGCCAGCTGCTGCAGCAAGGTGCTCGACGTCGCGACGAAGGCCGCGTCGACGTTGTCCCCGACGACCGCGGTGACCGAGAGGTCGTTGCTCTCGAACGGGACCTTGCGGACGGGCGACCCGGCCCGGCCGAGCTCGTCCATCGTCAGCGAGTAGACGCCCTGGGCGCCGGGCATCGCCACCGAGAGCGTGTCGGGACGCTCCCGGGCCTCGCCGACGAAGTCCGACGCCGTCCGCCACCGGGAGTCACCCGCGACCACCAGCACCGAGGGCGACAGCGACAACGCGCCGACGGGCGCGACGTCCGCCCCGGTGTACCCGGCCTCCGGCGACACCTGGGGGACGAGGACCGAGGTGGAGAGCGTGGCCACCGCGAGCGTGTAGCCGTCGGGCTTCGACCGGACCATCGTCGACATCCCGGAGGTCCCACCCCCGCCCGGCTTGTTCTCCACCACGAACTTCTCGTCCGTCGCGGCCTCGAGGCACTCGGCGGCGACCCGTGCGGTGAGGTCGGAGATCCCGCCCGCCGCGAACGGCGCGATGATCCGCACGGTCCGGTAGGGGTACTCACGGACCGGAGGGGTGGCGCACCCGGTGAGGACGACGGCCAGGACCGCGAGGGCCCCGGCCAGGACCGTCGTGGTCCCGCGGCGGCGGTGTGGCGTCAACGTCGACTCCTCGTCCATCGTCCGCCGGCGGTGGCGAGAGCGTCGGGACCTCGAAAGGGTAGGGCCGGATCCGCTCCACCGCCGGATCTGGCCGCGGGGTCCCGACGAGCGGACCGACCACAGTGGACCACCCGGCGGTCCTCACCGCCGGGTGGCCGGGAGTGCTCAGCAGCACGCCGCCGGGGTCTCGGCGGTGAGGCCCGCGGGCGACCCGCACTCGCACGCGCCCGTGGTGGGGGCGTCGGCCGGGTGCATCGACGACGCGTCGGCCTTCACGGTGTAGACCTCCCACGGCTCCCGCCCCGGGCCGTGGACCCAGACCTTGTCCTGCAGGGCGTAGCAACAGGTGGTGTCGTCCTCCACCCGCGTGAACAGGCCCAGGTCGGAGAGTCGCGCGGTGGCGGCGTGGACCTCGTCGGTCGTCTCGACCTCGACGCCGAGGTGGTCCAGGACGGTCGGCTCGCCGGGCTCGCCCTCGATCAGGACCAGCTTCAGCGGCGGCTCGGGCACGGCGAAGTTGGCGTAGCCGGGCCGGCGCTTGGCGGGCTCGACGCCGAACAGCGACCGGTAGAAGTCGATCGAACCCTCCAGGTCGGCGACGCGGAGGGCGAGCTGCACTCGGGACATGACCACTCCTTGTTTCGATGGATGTCGAGACAGAGGTTGCACCCTGATTCGAGATCCGTCAAGATAGACGTATGTCGAAGCAAGTCCCTGAGTGCTGCACACCGTTGACCACCGAGCCGGTCGGCGCCGAGCGTGCGGTCGAGCTCGCCCGGGTGTTCAAGGCCCTCGGCGACCCGGTCCGGCTCCGGCTGCTGTCGCTCATCGCCTCCCACGAGGGCGGCGAGGCGTGTGTGTGCGAGCTGACCGGCGTGTTCGACCTGAAGGGCCCCACGATCAGCCACCACCTCAAGGTGCTCAAGGAGGCCGGCCTGATCACCGGCGACCGCCGGGGCACCTGGATCTACTACCGGGTCTCACCGGACACGCTGCGCGGACTGGCGGACGTCCTGGCGCTCGACGACGCGGGCGTCCCCGCGTGAGCACTCGACTGTCCACGCTGGACCGCTTCCTGCCGCTGTGGATCCTCGCCGCCATGGCGCTGGGCCTCGGCGCGGGCAGGCTGGTCCCGGGTCTCGACCGGGCGGTGGACTCGATCGCGGTCGCCGGCGTCTCGCTGCCGATCGCCGTCGGCCTGCTGGTGATGATGTACCCGGTGCTGGCGAAGGTCCGCTACGACCGGCTGCACACGGTCACCGGCGACCGCAGGCTCCTGGTCTCCTCGCTCGTCCTGAACTGGGTGGTCGGGCCCGCGCTGATGTTCGCGCTGGCCTGGCTGATGCTGCCCGACCTGCCCGAGTACCGGACCGGGCTGATCATCGTGGGGCTCGCCCGGTGCATCGCGATGGTGATCATCTGGAACGACCTCGCCGGCGGCGACCGGGAGGCCGCGGCCGTGCTCGTGGCGATCAACTCGGTGTTCCAGGTGGTCGCGTTCGCCGGGCTCGGCTGGTTCTACCTCGCCGTGCTGCCGGGGTGGCTCGGCCTCCCGCAGACCGATCTCGACGTCTCCGCCTGGCAGATCGCCGGATCCGTGCTGGTCTTCCTCGGGGTCCCGCTCGTGGCCGGCTACCTGAGTCGCAGGCTGGGGGAGCGGGCCAGGGGCCGCGCGTGGTACGAGGGGTCGTTCCTGCCCCGGGTCGGACCGTTCGCGCTCTACGGGCTGCTGTTCACCATCGTCGTCCTCTTCGCGCTGCAGGGGGACGCGATCATCTCCCAGCCCCTCGACGTCGCTCGCATCGCGCTGCCCCTGCTGACCTACTTCGCGCTCATGTGGGCAGGCTCGTTCCTGCTCGGCAGGGCCGTCGGGCTGTCCTACGAGCGGACCACCACGCTCGCGTTCACCGCAGCGGGCAACAACTTCGAGCTCGCCATCGCCGTCGCGATCACGACGTTCGGGGTCACCTCGGGCCAGGCCCTCGCCGGGGTCGTCGGGCCGTTGATCGAGGTCCCGGTGCTCGTCGCCCTCGTCTCCGTCTCCCTCGCCGCCCGCCGCCGCTGGGCCCGTTCGCCCCGGTCCACCCGCTCGAACCAGGAGATCTCGTGACCGTCCCCGAGGTGCTGTTCGTCTGCGTGCACAACGCGGGCCGCTCCCAGATGGCCGCGGCGCTGCTGCACCACCACGCCCGGGGCCGCGTCGCCGTCCGGTCCGCGGGCTCCGCGCCCGCCGACAGCGTCAACCCCGCGGTCCGCGAGGTGATGGCCGAGATCGGGCTGGACCTGTCCCGGGAGTTCCCGAAGAAGCTGACGTCGGAGGCGGTCGAGGCCGCCGACGTCGTGATCACGATGGGCTGCGGCGACGCGTGCCCCGTCTTCCCCGGCAAGCGCTACCTCGACTGGGAGCTCGCGGACCCCGCGGGCCGGTCCGCCGAGGAGATCCGTCCGCTCCGCGACGACATCGACGCCCGCGTCCGCGCCCTCGTCGCCGAGCTCACCGGCTGACGGCCGTCGCCCGGCGGCTGCGGGCCCGGGCCGTGCGCCGCCACGGCGTCGTCGTCGATCGTCAGGTCTCCGGCATCGTCCACCCCCCGCTCGTCGGACAGCCATGGCGGACCCCGTGCGGCGGCACCGCATCAAGCGTTCGGCCCGCCTCGGTCCCGGTCGGGCAGCAGCCGCGGCACCACCCGCACCGCGACCAGCATCCCGAGCACCTCGACGAGGGTCTGGGCGACGATCACGACCGACGCGACGGCGTAGGCGTCGGGGAGGGCGAGGGCCAGCGGCAGGACCACCAGGGAGTTGCGGGTGGCGCCGGTGAACACGATCGCCCGCCCGTCCCGCACGCCGAGGCGGAGGAGCCGGGCCACCGCCGTCCCGAGGAAAAGCATCACCGCGAGGAAGACCACGTACACCGGGACGACGGCGGCCACCGCGGAGAGGTCGGCGGCCGGTTCCGGGAGCTGCGAGGCCACGACGACGAGCAGCGTCGCGACCATGAGCGGCACCATCAGGCTCCCGGCGGCGGTGGCCACGCGCGCGCCGGTGCGGTGCCGCACGGCCCACGCCTGCGTGAGCCACGCCAGGGCCAACGGGACCACGATCAGGAGCAGGAAGGCCTCGACGAACGGGCCGACCTCGACCACCTCGGCGAGCTCCGCCCCGAGGAACAGCAGCAGGTACAGGGGCAGCAGCACCATCTGCGCCACCAGCAGCAGCGGGGTGGCCGCGAGCAGCCGGTCGCTGCTCCCGCCCGCCAGCCCGGAGAAGACGATCACGTAGTCGACGCACGGCGCCAGGAGCACCAGGAGCACCCCGAGCCGGAGGCCCTGGTCCGCGGGCAGGAACCCGACCAGCACCGCCACGACGAGCGGGACCACCACGAAGTTCACGACCAGTGCCGCGCCCAGGAACCGGCCCGCCCGCAGCGACCGGAGCAGGTCCCGGGCGGGGACCTGCAGGAACGTCACGAACAACAGGGCGCCGAGCACGGGGGTGAGCGCGCCGCCGAGGCCGGCCGTGGGGGCGGCGAACCCGATCAGCGCGCCGACCAGGACGGCGGCCACGTAGATCGGGACCTGATGCCGCTCCAGCCACGCCACGCGGCCATGATCCCGCGCGGGTCAGGACAGCAGGTCGGCGAGGATCTCCTCGTCCGTGAGCGGGGAGTCGGTCAGGGCGAGCGGGCAGGTCACCCGCACGACGCCGTCCGCCCACCGCACCCGGGTGCCCGGGAAGACCGACCGCAGCAGCCGGAGGATGCGCACGTTCTCCCGCAGCACGTCGCCGTGCAGCGCGGGGTGGCCCAGCTCCCAGGCCCGCTCGCCCAGCGCC
>NZ_JACBXB010000406.1 GCF_013870575.1 Pseudonocardia pini | reverse complement strand
GCCGGCGCGCGGACCCGCTCGACCAGGCCCGGCCCGTAGGTCGTGGGGAGCGCGCCGAGGGACCGGAGGAAGTCGTGGTTGCGCTCGCTCGCCGTCCCGATCACGGTGGCGCCGCGGGCGGTCGCGAGCTGGACCGCGACGGTGCCCACGCCACCCGCCGCGCCCTGGACCAGCACCGTCTGCCCGGAGCCGACCCCGAGCCGGTCGAGGACCCGGGTGGCCGTCTCGACGGCGCCCGCGGCGCCACCCGCCTCCTCCCAGCTCCACGTCGGGGGCTTGGCGGCCCACGCCGCGAGCACGACCGGCTTCGCCCGCGCGTTCACCTCGCCGCCGCCGCGCGCCGTCGACCTCGCCGCGGACCGTGACCGGACGCTGCACCTGCTGCTCGAGCTGATGGGTCGGGCCAAGGCCGCCGGTCTGCTGCGGCGGGACTTCGTGCTCGAGGACTTCAGCCTGGCCCTGATGGCGAACGAGGGCATCCGGGCCGAGTCGCCGGCGCTGAGGCTGGCCGCGACACGTCGGTTCGCGGCCCTGATGATCCAGGCGTTCCGGGCGGAACGGGCCCCGACGCCGCTCCCGCCCCCCGTCCGGCTCCCGCTCTCCCGGGAGGGCGTGGCGAGGCTCGATCGCTCCTGACGCCGGGAACTTGCACGTTCATGCTCTTGACAATCGCGTGGCGTGACAGGTTGAGTACAGGGAGTCCATCCAGAGCGGCCGAGAGACCCGGCTCGACGACGCCGCAGCAACCCGCGCCCAGCCACCCGCTGGGCGCAGGGTGCTACCGCCGGGTGCGATGGGGGCCGTGGGATGACCAGCCGAGCGCGCCGCGCCGCGGGCGGTCTGTTGGTGCCGCGCTGGACGCAGCGCCTGCACGTCGACCTCTGCCGGGTCACCACCGCGCTCTGTCGCTGAGTCACGCCCGCTCCAGGTCCTGCCGTAGGTCCCGCGCGCGCCCGGTTCCCGGCGTGCCCGCGTCCCGTGCCGTCCTCCTTCCCGCCCGAGGTGTCCCATGCCCCTGAACCCCCGTCCGCCGCGATGACGGCGCCGCTGGAGATCCGTCGGGTCGACTACGCCGACCCGCTGGTCCGCCCGATGCTGGAGGACCTCGACCGCGAGTACGGCGCCCGGTACGGGCACACCCTCGGCGACCTGGACGCGGAGACCCGCCGCGAGCGGGACCGGTTCGCCCCGCCCGACGGCGGGCTGGTGCTGCTGCTGGAGGACGGGGTCCCCGTGGCGGGCGGGGCCTTCCGCCGCTGGGACGCCGAGACCGCGGAGCTCAAGCGCATCTGGACCGACGCCGCGCACCGCCGCCGCGGGCTGGCCCGGCGGGTGCTCGCGGAGCTGGAGACCGAGATCGCCGCCCGCGGCTACCGCCGGATCCACCTGACCACCGGCCCGCGCCAGCCCGAGGCCCAGGCGCTCTACCTGGCCACCGGCTACACCCCCGGCTACGACCGCACCCTCGATCCCGAGCTGATCGGGCCCCATCCCTTCGACAAGACCCTCCCCGGAGCGACCCCATGAGCGAGCTGACCGCCGCGCCACGGACGGGCGGGGACGCCCCCGCCCACGACCCGCCCGACGCGGACCTCACGATCGTCCCGTCCCGCCACCCCTGGCGGCGGGTCGCCACGGCGGTCGTGGCCGTCCTCGCGGCGATGGCGGTGAACGCCCTGGTCACCAACCCCGCGTGGGACTGGCCGACGGTGGGGCAGTACCTGTTCGCGCCCTCGATCGTCCGGGCGGTGCTGCTCACCCTGCAGCTGACGGTGCTGGGGATCGTCGTCGGTTTCCTGCTGGGCACGGTGCTCGCGGTGATGCGGCTGTCCGCGAACCCGTTGCTGCGGTCGGTGAGCTGGACCTACATCTGGATCTTCCGATCGGTCCCGCTGATCCTGCAGCTGCTGTTCTGGTACAACCTCGCGCTGCTCTATCGCTCGATCTCCTTCGGCATCCCGTTCGGCCCGGCGTTCTTCGAGATCGGGACGATGGACCTGGTCAGCCCGCTGACCGCCGCCGTGCTCGGGCTGGCGCTGCACCAGGCCGCGTACGCCGCCGAGGTGGTGCGCTCGGGGTTCCTCGGGGTGGACCAGGGCCAGCTCGAGGCCGCCGCCGCGCTCGGCATCCCGCAGTGGCGCCGGTTCCGCCGGATCCAGCTCCCGCAGGCGATGCGGACCATCGTCCCGACCGCGGCGAACGAGCTGATCGGCCTGGTCAAGGGCACGTCGGTGGTCTACATCATGGCGCTGTCCGAGCTCTTCTACCAGGTACAGGTGATCTACACCCGGACCGGGCGCGTGATCCCGATGCTGCTGGTCGCCGCGGTCTGGTACCTGGTCCTCACCACGGTGCTGTCGATCGGGCAGTTCTACGTCGAGCGGTACTACGCGAAGGGGGCGCTGCGCACCCTGCCCCCCACGCCGCTGCAGCGGCTGCGCGCGACGATCGGCGGCCTGCGGGCGCGGGTGGCCTCGTGAGCACGCCGATGGTGGAACTGCGTGGCGTGCACAAGAGCTTCGGCGCCCTGGAGGTGCTGCGCGGGATCGACCTCACCGTCCGCGCGGGCGAGGTCACCGTGCTGCTGGGCCCCTCGGGCTCGGGCAAGTCCACCCTGCTGCGGGCGATCAACCACCTGGAGAAGGTCGACCGCGGGTTCGTCCGGGTGGACGGAGAGCTGATCGGCTACCGCCGCGCCGGGCGGAAGCTGCACGAGCTGCCGGAGCGGCGGATCCTCGCCCAGCGCAGCCGGATCGGCTTCGTGTTCCAGAACTTCAACCTGTTCCCGCACCTCACCGTGCTGGAGAACGTCACCGAGGCCCCCGTCTCCGCCCAGGGCCGCGACCGCGCCGAGGTGCGGGCCGCGGGGCTGGCGTTGCTCGACCGGGTCGGGCTCACCGACTTCGCCGGGCAGTACCCGCGCAGGCTCTCCGGAGGGCAGCAGCAGCGCGTGGCGATCGCCCGGGCGCTGGCCCTGCGCCCCGCCCTGCTGTTGTTCGACGAGCCCACGTCGGCGCTGGATCCCGAGCTCGTCGGCGAGGTCCTCGACGTCATGCGGGACCTCGCCCGCTCCGGCACGACGATGGTCGTGGTCACCCACGAGATCGGGTTCGCCCGCGAGGCCGCCGACACCGTGGTGTTCCTCGACGAGGGCCGCATCGTCGAGCAGGGCCCGCCCGCCCAGGTCCTCGACGACCCCCGCGAAGCGCGCACCCGCGCCTTCCTCTCCGCCGTCCTCCACTGAAGGACCGGTCCAGAAAGGACTCTCATGTCCCGCATCCCCCGCCACCTCCGCCACCTGCGGCTCGCCGTCGTCGCGCTCGCCGTCCCGCTGCTGGCGGCGGTCGCCTGCGCCGGACCCGATCCGGACCAGGCCGCCGCACCGGCCGGCGCTCCCACGGTCAACACCAGCCCGGACCAGAACCGCGTGCGGGCGGAGGAGGACGCGGCCATCGCCGCGACCGTGCCGCAGGCGATCCGCGACCGCGGCACCCTCGTCGTCGGCACCACGGGCAGCGGCAACCCGCCGCTGTCGTTCCGCGCCGACGACGACCGCACCGTCATCGGGGTCGAGCCGGACATCGCCCAGCTCGTCGCGGACAAGCTCGGCCTGGAGCTCGACCTGCAGCCGACCTCCTGGGAGAACCTGTTCCTGGCCGTCGAGTCCGGGCAGTTCGACGCGGGCTTCTCCAACATCACGGTGACCGAGGAGCGCAAGGACAAGTACGACTTCGCCACCTACCGCACGGACACGGTGGCCTTCGAGGCACGCAGAGGCGGCAAGGTCGAGAGGATCGAGAAGCCCGCGGACATCGCCGGGCTCACGATCGGCGTGGGGCCGGGCACCAACCAGGAGCAGATCCTGCTGCGCTGGGACGAGCAGAACAAGGCCGCGGGCCTCGCCCCGGCGGTGGTCCAGTACTACCAGAACCAGGGCGACTTCTACCTCGCGCTGGACTCCGGGCGGCTCGACGCCTACCTCGGTCCCAACCCGACCTCGGCCTACCACGTCGCCACCGGCGGGACCACCACGATCGTCGGGACGGTGAACGGCGGCGGGGACGTCCAGGCGGACATCGCCGCCATGACGAAGAAGGGCAACGGGCTCGCCGCGCCGATCGCCGCGGCGCTGAACTCGCTGCGCGAGGGCGGGCAGTACGCGGAGGTCCTGGCCCGCTGGAACCTCTCCGACGAGGCCGTGCCCACCTCGCAGGTCAACCCGCAGGGCCTGCCGCGCAAGGCCGCGTCATGAGCACGCTGCACCTCGCCGTCGAGCTCGACGGCGAGGGCGCCCACCCCGCCGCCTGGCGGCGGGCCTCGCACGCGCCCGCCGCCCTGCTCACCCCGGACCGCGTCCGCGCGGTCGCCCAGGTCGCCGAGAACGCAGGCTTCACCCTCGCGACCTTCGACGACTCGCTGCTGCCGCCCGGCGGCGTCGGCCCGGTCGGGCGGATCGGCGCGGTCGAACGGGCCGCGTTCGCCGCCGTGCACACCAGCGTGCTCGGCCTCGCGCCCGTCGTGCCGACCACCTACAACGAGCCCTTCCACGTCTCCTCGCAGCTCGCGTCCCTGGACTTCGCCGCGATCGGGCGGGCGGGCTGGCTCGTGTCCACGACGCCCGAGGCCGCGGCCGCCCGCGCCTGGGGCAGGCCGGTCGTCGAGGGGGCGGAGGACCTGCGCCGCGAGGCCCGCGACGCGGTCGGGGTCGCCCGCGACCTCTGGGACTCGTGGGAGGACGACGCCGCGGTCCGGGACGTCGACACCGGCCGCTACCTGGACCGCGACAAGGTCCACTACGTCGACTTCGTCGGCGAGACGTACTCCGTCAAGGGCCCGGCGATCGTGCCGCGCCCGCCGCAGGGGCAGGTCGTCGTGCTCGCTCCGGCGGGGCTGCTGCC
>NZ_JACBXB010000405.1 GCF_013870575.1 Pseudonocardia pini | reverse complement strand
CGGTGGCGGCGATGCCGCCGGCACAGAGCTGGCCCTCGCCGCCGACGTTGACCAGACCGGCGCGGTAGGCCACGACGAACCCGGCGGCGACCAGCATCAGCACCGCCACGCCGTTGAGCGACTCGCCGATGGCGTACGGCGTGCCGACCATGCCCTCGACCAGCGCGGCGACGGCGGTACCGGGGTCCGCCCCGGCGACGGCGGCCAGGACGAGCCCGGCGAGGAGGGCGACGACGACCGCGCCCGCGGCCACGGTCGCAGGATGCAGGAGGCGGTTCATGCTGCTGTTCCCGTCATGAGGGCGCCGATCTCGGCGGCGGCGGTGGGCTCGCGGGCGTCGACCGGGCCGAGGAGCCTGCCCCGGTAGCCCACGAGGATCCGGTCGCAGAGCGCGAGCAGCTCCGGGACCTCGCTGGACACCACGAGCACGGCGACCCCGCGGTCCGCGGCCTCGCGCAGCCTGGCGAGGACGGCGGCCACGGCGCCGACGTCTAGCCCGCGGGTGGGCTGGGCGGCGACCAGCACCCGCAGCCCGTCGATCGCCAGCTCGCGGGCCAGGACGACCTTCTGCTGGTTGCCGCCGGAGAGCGACCGCATCTCCGCGCGCGGCCCGTCGGTGCGGATCCGGTACTCGGCGATCACCGCGGCCGCGGCGGCGTCCAGCGCCTTGCGCTGCAGCAGCCCCCGCCTCCGGAAGCGGTCCAGGTCGGCGAGGAAGAGGTTCTCCGCCACCGACAGCGCGCCGACGATGCCCTCGTGGTGCCGGTCCTCGGGCACCACGCCCAAGCCGTGGCGGGTGCGGACGGCGGGGGTGGCGGTGGTGATGTCGGTGTCCGCGAGCAGGACGGTGCCCTCGGTGGGGCGCAACGCGCCCGAGAGGACGCGGACCAGCTCGGACTGCCCGTTGCCCTCCACACCGGCGATCCCGGTGATCTCCCCGGCCCGCAGGTCGAGATCGGCGGCCGCGAGGGCGGAGGTGCCGTCGGGGCCACGGACGGTGAGACCCCGCACGGAGAGCACGTTTCGTGCGCTCAGCGCGGTTCCCGCCCCCTCGGACGACGCTGGGTGCACGTTTCGTGCGCTCAGCGCGGTTCCCGCCCCCTCGGACGACGCTGGGTGCACGTTTCGTGCGCTCAGCGCGGTCCCCGCCCCCTCCGACGGCGCGGAGCGCGCGTTCCCTCCGATCTCTGTGGGCTCGAGCCCCACCGCACCCGCGGTGTCGGCGTCGAGGTCGGCGGGGTCCTTGCCCAGCATCAGCGACAGCAGCCGCGGGACCGGGACCTCGGAGAGCCGCCCGCCGCCGGCGACCGACCCGTTCCTCAGCACGGTGGCGGCGTCGGCGACCCGGGCGACCTCGCCGAGCTTGTGGGTCACCAGGACCACCGCCCGCCCGGAGGCGGCGACGGCCTGGCAGGTGCCGATGAGGGCGTCGATCTCGGCGCCGTCGAGGACGCCGGTGGGCTCGTCGAGCAGGACGAGGTCCGGGTCGGGCAGCAGGGCCTTGACGATCTCCACCTTCTGCCGCGCCCCGACCGGGAGGTCGGCGACCCGGCGCCCGGTGTCGACGACGAGGCCGAACTCGTCGGCGATCCGGTCCAGCCGTTCCCGCAGCCCACGGCGTCGGACCAACTGCAGGTTCTCCTGCACGGTCATGGTCGAGACCAGCGAGAAGTGCTGGTGCACCATGGCCACACCGCGGCCGAGCGCGTCGGCCGGGGAGCCGGGGGAGTAGGTCTCGCCGCGCAGAGCCATGCGGCCGGTCGTGGCCCGCACCCCGCCGTTGACCAGGTTGCACAGGGTGGACTTGCCCGCCCCGTTCTCACCCAGGACGCAGTGCACGGTCCCGGCGGCGACCGAGAGGCTGACGTCGTGCAGCGCCCAGGTGTCCCCGACCGCGCCGTAGCGCTTGCCGAGCCCGCTCAGCTCGAGGAGGCCGCCCATGTCAGTAGGGCCGAACGGCGCCGGAGGCGAGGTCCGCCTCGGCCTTCTGGAGGGTGGCGACGACGGCGGGGTCCTGGCTGCAGAGCACGAAGTCCGTGCCGCCGTTGGGGGAGGTCAGACCGAAGCGGACCTGCTCGGCCTTCCAGGTCCCGCCCTGGACGGCCGACACGGCGTACTCGATCTCCTTGCCGATGTCGGTGTGGACGTAGCCGACGTACCGGCCGTCGGCGCAGTCGCCGGGGATCGGGCCGCCGACCATGGCCTTGCCGCCCTCCTGGGCGGCCTGCTGCATGCCCTGCTTGCCCAGGTTCACGATCTGGCCGAGGACGTCGGCACCCGCGCCGAACGTGGCCGACGCCGCCTGCTTGGCCTTGGCCGGGTCGTTGAAGTCGCCGACGTACTGCGGCGGGAGGACCGTGGCGTCCGGCTTCGCGAAGCGCGCGCCGTTGCCGTAGGCGGTCGCGGCGTTGACGATCGCGGGCAGCTCCACGCCGCCGACGAACCCGACCGCGCCGCTCGGCGCGCTCATCGCGGACACCGCGCCCGAGAGGAACTCGGCCTCGGCCTGCTGCGGGTCGTAGTAGGCGAGGTTGGGCAGGGGGGCGGCGTCGGCGGGGCCGCCGATCTCCACGAACCTCACCTCGGGGAACTGCGGGGCGACCTTGCGGACGTCGGCGTCGGTCTGTCCGCCGAGCGAGACGACCAGGTCGTTCTGGCTCGCGAACCGGACCAGGGCCTGCTCGTAGTCGGAGGCCTCGACCTGCTCGACATAGCTCAGCTCGACCCCGCCCGCCTGCTCGAGACGCTGGTAGCCGAGGAAGCCGGACTGCATGAAGCCGGTGTCCGAGACGGACCCTGGGAAGAAGACGCCGACCTTCAGGGCGTCCGATGTGGAGGACTCGGTGGCGCCGGAGCCACAGGCGGACAACGCGATCGCGGCCGTGACGGCGAGTGCGCCGAGAGCGGCGGGGCGTCGGGTGCGGGGCATCGGAACTCTTCTCTCTTAGTGGTATACCGCTAAGGGGAAGAGTGGAGATCCTGTATTGCGACGGTGTTACCGATGAGTAAGGCGATCAAGATCGTGTCGAAACATGAGCCGGTCCGCAGCGGCGCGCGGGCTACGGTGGTCCGCGTGACCGGGTCCCTGCGCGACAGCACCTACGCCGAGCTGCGCAGCCGGATCGTCAACCTGGTCTACCAGCCGGGGGAGCGGCTGATCGAGCGCGACCTCGCCGCGGAGCTGGCGGTCTCCCGGATCCCGCTGCGCGAGGCCATGCAGCTCCTGCAGAACGACGGCCTCGTCGTCCTCGTGCCGCGGCAGGGGGCGATCGTCGCCCCGTTCACCGCCGACGACGTCCGCGACCTGTTCGACGTCCGGGAGAGCCTCGAGGTCCTCGCCGTCCGGTTGGCGGCCGAGCGTGCCTCCGACGACGGCCTCGGTCGGCTCCGGGAGCAGATGGACCTGGCCCGCGACGCCATCTCCCGCTGCGACGACCCCGGCGTCGCCGCGGCCAACTCGGGCTTCCACCGGGTGCTCGTCGAGGTGGCGGCCAACCCGCTGCTGTCGGTGATGATGGGTCCGCTGGCGGCCCGCGTGCAGTGGCTGTTCCACCTCACGAAGCAGCGTGACCTGGTGCTCCAGTGCGACGAGCACCAGGAGGTCTACGACGCCGTCGCCGCCGGGGACGCCGACCTCGCGGCCCGGCACATGTTCGAGCACGTGACCTCGGGCCGCGACGAGAGCATCGCCCTCGCGAAGGGATGGTCCGTGATCGACCCGGTGGCGGCGACCCGCACCCGTCGCCGGTAGCATCGGCGGTGCGGACGAGCAGGCCGGGCGACCGCGTCGGCCCCCTGTCGTGATGGCAGAGGGCCGCCGAGGAAAGTCCGGACTCCGCAGGGCAGGGTGGTTCGCTAACGGCAACCCGGGGTGACCCGCGGGACAGTGCCACAGAGAACAGACCGCCTCCGGCGCGAGTCGGGGGTAAGGGTGAAACGGTGGTGTAAGAGACCACCAGCACCCCGGGTGACCGGGGTGGCTCGGTAAACCCCACCCGGAGCAAGGCCAAGAGGCTCTCCCCGGAGAGCTGCGCAGGTGTTCGAGGGCGGCCCGCCCGAGCCTGCGGGTAGGCCGCTCGAGCCTGCCGGTGACGGTAGGCCTAGATGGATGGTCGCCGAACGGGACGCCGCAAGGCCCCCGGGAACAGGATCCGGCTTACAGGCCTGCTCGTCCGCCCTGTACTTCTGACCTGTGGGAATGCTGACGACGGCCCTGATTCGGGCGCGATTCGGGCACAGTGGCATTGATCTCCTGCATCAGGCTGATCAACTGTTCGTCCTCGGGCGCGCCCTCCCTCGACGCCTCGAGGACCGAGTCGAGGGCTTCCTGTGTGCGATCGTCGGAGTCCGGCCAGAGGTGTGCGTAGGTGTCCAAGGTCTCGGCGGCGGTCGCATGCCCGAGACGTCGCTGGATCCGCGACCACTCGCCCCCTGCCTCCGCGAGCCGTCGGGCCCGTCCTCGCGGATGGTGCGCACCTACCGCTGCCGCGGGCGCGGGTGGTGGAGATCGTGGCGACCTCGTGGTCGCCGATGAGCCCGGTGACCTTCTGGAGGAAGGCATGGTCGCCGACGCCGGCGCCGACGATCGTGATCGTGGCGGCGGACCAGAGGGCGTCCCTGCCCTGGTCACCCCAGACGCCGACGCCTTGTTGGTCGCTCTGCAGCATCGTGAGGACCCGGATGCCGCGGGAGCCGTAGTGGCTGTAGCGCACCGTGAGCACGAGCTCCTATCGCTGCTGCTGTTCGGCCTCGGAGCACTGTCCGAGGCGGAGGCCCGGCAGCTCGTCGCGCTGCTCGAGGAGGTTCGCGACGCCACCTGCCCGGCGAGTCGGCCGGCGCAGCCTGCCTGCGCGGCGGTCGGCGGGGGCGGTTGGGCCATCTAGGATGAGGTGCAGGATCTCCGGACCGGGGTCCGTGGCCGTGT
>NZ_JACBXB010000404.1 GCF_013870575.1 Pseudonocardia pini | reverse complement strand
CGTCGATGAGCCCCAGGTCCGCCAGGGCGAGTGGCAGGGTCACGCCTCCCACGTACAGGCCCTCCTGCGACCGCTCGCCCGGCACGGGCACGCCGTCCAGTTCGACGCCCGTGAGCAGGACGAGCCGCGGGATCACGGGGCCACCGTAACCCCCGGCCCAGAGCACCATGGCTCCACAACGCCGCGCCGTACCCCTCCCAGCGGGCGTCATGGAGCCACGATGCGGTCGCTCAGCTGGTGGTGTGGCCCTCCACGGTCAGGCCGCCCGAGCGCGCCTCCTCGATCTGCTCGGCGCGGTCCTCCTCCGCGAGCCGGGTCAGCTCCGCACCCGCCTCCGGGTCGCGGGTCAGGTTGTCGCCGGTCGCGGGGTCGAACACGTGGACCTTGCGGGCGTCGAGCCAGAACTCGGCCTCCCGGCCCTCCCGGATCCGGCTCGTCGAGTCGATCGACACGATCGCCTGCGTGCGCAGCTGGTCGGAGTCCAGCTCCCGGGAGAGCTCCTTGAGCTGGTTGACGACCTCGTCGGGCGCGTCGTACGGGATGTAGGCGTATTGCGAGTCGCCCAGCCACTCGGTGACGTCCACCTTCGCCCGGAACGTGCTGCCGTGGCCCCGCTTGGATTCCTCGACCAGCGAGGCGTCCTCGAAGAACTCGGGCCGGATGCCGACCAGCACGAGGTCGCGGTCGCCGATGTCCGCGCCCCGCTTCGGGTCCAACGTGATCTCCCCGAACGGTGTCGAGAGCGTGCCGTTCTTCAGCTTGGCGGGCAGGAAGTTCATCGGCGGCGACCCGATGAACCCCGCCACGAACAGGTTGACCGGCTGCTCGTAGAGCTCACGCGGGGACGCGACCTGTTGGATCACGCCCTTGCGCAGCACACAGACCCGGTCCCCGAGGGTCATCGCCTCGGTCTGGTCGTGCGTGACGTAGATGGTGGTGATGCCCAGCCTCCGCTGCAGCCGGGCGATCTCCGTGCGCATCTGTCCGCGGAGCTTGGCGTCTAGGTTGGACAGCGGCTCGTCGAAGAGGAACGCGTCCGCGTCCCGGACGATGGCGCGGCCCATCGCGACCCGCTGGCGCTGGCCGCCGGAGAGGTTGGCGGGCTTGCGGTCCAGGTGCTCGTGCAGCTCGAGCACGTCCGAGGCCGCCTTGACCTTGCGCTGCACCTCCTCCTCGGGCGCCTTCTGCAGACGCAGCGGGAACGCGATGTTCTCGAACACCGACAGATGCGGGTAGAGCGCGTAGTTCTGGAACACCATGGAGAGATTGCGCTCTCGCGGGGCCTTGTCGTTGACCCGCTTCCCGCCGATCACCATGTCCCCGGACGTGATGTCCTCGAGCCCCACGACCATTCGGAGCAGGGTGGACTTCCCGCAGCCCGACGGGCCGACCAGGATCATGAACTCGCCGTCGGCGATGTCGAGGCTGACGTCGTTGACGGCCGGGAAGCCGTCCCCGTACTTCTTGACGATGTTCCGCATCTCCACGGAAGCCATGTCGGTTCTCCTTCTCGAGGGTGCGGGCTCAGCCCTTGACGGCACCGTTGGTCAGCCCGGCGACGATCCGACGCTGGAACACCAGCACCAGGATGACGACGGGGATCGTCACGATCACCGCGGCGGCGGCGATCGGGCCGTTCGGCGACTCGAACTGCGAGGCGCCTGAGAACAGCCCCAGCGCGGCGGGCACGGGCCGCGACGCACTCGTCGAGGTGAGCGAGATGCCGTAGGCGAAGTCGTTCCACGCGATGAAGAACGCGATGATCGCGGTGGTGAACACGCCCGGAGCGGCCAGTGGCACGATGACCTTGCGGAACGCCTGCCACGTCGTGGCCCCGTCGACCTGGGCGGCCTGTTCCATCTCCCACGGGATCTCCCGGAAGAAGGCGGAGAGCGTCCAGATCGAGATGGGCAGGGTCAGCGACAGGTACGGGATGATCAGCCCCGGCCAGGTGTCGTAGAGCCCGATCTCCCGCCAGAGGTTGAACAACGGGGTCACGATGGAGATCACCGGGAAGATGGCCACCGCCAGAGCGGTGGACAGGATGAGCTTCTTGCCCCGGAAGTCCAGCCGGGCGATCGCGTAGGCGGCGAACATCGCCAGGACACAGGAGATCGCCGTGGCGATCAGACAGATCCCGAAGGAGTTGCGCAGCGCGGGCAGGAACAGACCGGCGGCGTCGCCGGACAGGATCTGCGCGTAGTTCTCCCAGCTCACAACCGAAGGCAGGAACTGCTGGTTGGAGATGTCGGAGGCGGACTTGAGCGACAGGGACACGATCCAGCCGACCGGGAACAAGGCGTAGATCACGATGACCACGCCCGCCACGACCCACAGCCACTTCTCGCGAGCGGTCATCTCACTCCCCCCTC
This sequence comes from Pseudonocardia pini, assembly GCF_013870575.1. GTDB lineage: Bacteria > Actinomycetota > Actinomycetes > Mycobacteriales > Pseudonocardiaceae > Pseudonocardia > Pseudonocardia pini. The sequence continues at coordinate 2,573 of NZ_JACBXB010000404.1, read as the reverse complement.
GTCTGCGACAGATCGACCTTGAAGCCCTTGATGAACAACCCGCAGATCAGGATCACGCAGATGAAGAGCAGCACCGAGACGGCCGAGCCGAGCCCGATCTCCAACCGCGAGATGGTCTGGCGATAGGCCAGGAAGGACACGGTCTCCGTACTGTTCGCCCCGCCCGTCATCACGAAGATCGAGTCGAAGACTCGGAAGGCGTCGAGCGTGCGGAACAGCAGGGCCACCATGATGGCGGCCTTCATGTTCGGGATGGTGACCTTCCACATCCGCTGCCACCAGGTCGCCCCGTCGACCTTCGCGGCCTCCTGCAGGACCTCCGGCACCTGGGCGAGACCCGCGAGCAGCAGCAGCGAGATGAAGGGGGTCGTCTTCCAGATCTCGGCCAGGCAGACGACGAACAGCGCCGACCACGTCCCGCCGAACCAGTCCGTGTCCGCGGAGACGCCGGGCAGCCACGCGAACCAGGAGTTCACGAAGCCGGAGTCCGCGGAGAAGGCGAACTGCCAGGCGAAGGCCGACACGACCGTGATCACCGCGTACGGGATCAGGATGGCGGCCCGGACCGGCGCCCGGAGGGCCCGCCAGGCCTTGACCATCACTAGGGCCAGGGCGAAGCCGAGGACGAGCTCGACAGCCACCGTGACCACGGTGATGAACGCCGTGACGCCCAGCGACGTCCACCAGATCTGGTCGGTGAGGATGACCCCGTAGTTGGACAGTCCCGTGAACGACCGCTTGTCCGGGTCCGTGAGCCGGTAGTCGAACAGCGAGTCGTAGACCGCCTGCAGGATCGGGTAGGCGGTGACCAGCAGCATGACCACGAAGGCCGGGCCCGCCAGCATCCACCCCAGCTTCCGCTCGGCGCGCGACCGGTCGGAGATCGTGGCCCTGTGGTCGGTCGGCGGCAGGGGGGTGGCACCCGCCTCGGGCATCGTCGTCGTGCTCACAGCAGCTCCTTCTTCGCCAGGACCTCCTGGATGAGGACCGCGGTCGCCGCCGCCGTCCCCTGCGGGTCGACACCCGACGGCGGGTGGTACTCGCGCTGAATGCTCCCCGAGACCTCGCTGTAGTAGGCCGTCTGCGGCCGCGGCGCGGCCTGGTTCAGCGACTGCAGGATGATGGGCGCCATCGGGAAGGCCTCGATGACCTCCGGATCGGTGTAGACCGACTCCAGCGCGGCCGGGTTGCCGTTCTCCACGAAGTAGTACTTCTGGTTCTCCGCGCTGGTGATGCACTCGGTGGCCTCGAAGGCGAGGTCCGTGTGTGCACTGAATGCCCCGACGCCCAGGTTGATCCCGCCGTAGGGCGGCGCACTCGGCAGGTTCGGCTCGACCTGCGGGTACAGGGCGGCGCCGTAGTCCTGCGGCACGGACTTGTCGAGCGTGCCCTCCTCGGCCGCCGAGGTGGCCCGCGGCCAGACGAACGGCCAGTTGACCATGAACATCGCGTCGCCGCTCTCGAACGCGGTGGCGCCCGCGTCCTCGTCCTCCGTGGAGAACGTCGGGCCCGCGGCGCTGGAGGTGGCCAGCTTCTGCATGACCTCACCCGCTGCCACAGCGGGTGGGTCGTTGAGACCGAGCTGGACTCCCGCAGGGTCGTCAGGGGACGGGTTGGTGATCACGGCCCCGCCCGCGGACGAGATGAGGGCGTTGAACCACACCGTGAGCGACTCCGCCCGGGCGCCCTGGGCGGCGATCTGCTTGCCCTTCGCCTCGGCCGCCTGGATCAGCTGGTCCCAGGTCACGGGCTTGGACATGTCCAGACCCGTCCCCTCCACCATGGACTTGCGGTACCAGAGCAGCTGCGTGTTGGCCCAGAACGGGACGGTCACCACCTGACCGCGCCAGCTGGCGCCCTTGACCGCGGACTCCACGATGCCCTCCGTGGCCCTCGCCGCCAGCTCCGGCGGCACCGGGGCCAGCAGCTTCGCCTCGGACAGCTCAGCGATGAACGGCGGGTCGAGGCTCATGATGTCGATCGAGCTGTCGTTGGCCGCGAGCCTGCGCACCAGCTGCTCGCGCTGGCCCGCCGCCTCACGCGGTAGCACCGACACCGCGATCGAATAGCGCCCGTTCGCAACCTCGGTGCAGCGCTTCGCGATCTCTGCCTGGCCCCCTGAGTCCGGGTTCGTATACCAGGTCAGAACGGGTGGGCCGGACTGTCCGGACCCGCAGGCCGCGAGACCGCCCACCGCCACCACGGCGAGTGCGGCCGCGGCGAGGCGGCTCCTCCAGGGGCGTCGCATCGTCGACCTCCGTTGGTCGCAGGGCGTGCAGGAAGTGCTGGAAGCGCTTCCAGGCGTCACTGTGTGCACTTCACCAGTCAGTGTCAAGCGTCACAGAACGCTAGAACAGATCCCGGCGAGCGGCAGCTCGGGACGAGCAACTGTCGGTGGAAAAGTTATGCAAGCGCTTCCGGGTCCGGGGTTATGCTCCCCCGATGTCCGCCCCGACGGAGCGTGCGGTCAACCTCGCCGACGTGGCGCGGCTGGCGGGGGTCTCGCCTGCCACCGCCACTGCAGGATGATGGGCGTCATCGAGGCCTTCCCGATGGCGCCCATCATCCTGCAG
>NZ_JACBXB010000403.1 GCF_013870575.1 Pseudonocardia pini | reverse complement strand
CGGGCTGGCCTCGGCGGGCCTGCGGGCCGGGTTCCTGCTGCTCTCCGGCCGGATCGGCCAGGACGTCCTGCTGGAGCTGCGGCGGCGGGTGTTCGGGCACGCCCAGCGGCTGGCACTGGAGTGGCACGAGTCGTACACGTCGGGCCGGCTGATCTCCCGGCTCACCAGCGACCTGGAGTCGATCGACGACCTGCTCGACACCGGGCTCGACGGCCTGATCGGCGCCCTGCTCTCCCTCGGCGGGATCACCGTGCTGCTCCTGCTGATCGACCCGGTGCTGGCGGGTGTCGTACTGGCCGGGTTCGTCCCGCTGGCCCTGCTCACGATCTGGTTCCAGCGGCGGTCGCGGGCGAGCTACCGGCTGACGCGGACCTGGGTGGCGCGGGTGATCGTGCAGTTCGTCGAGTCCATGAACGGGATCCGCGCGGTGCAGGCGTACCGCCGGGAGGCCCGCAACGAGTCGATCATGGACCAGCTCAACGGGCGGTACCGGGACGCCAACGCGGACGCCCTGCTCACGCTGTCCTGGTTCGTGGCCTCGGTGCGCGCCGTGGGCAACGTGACGCTCGGCCTGGTCCTGCTGCTCGGGGCGCTGCGGGTCTCGGACGGGGCGCTGGAGCTCGGGGCGCTCACGGCGTTCCTGCTCTACCTGCGCCGCTTCTACGACCCGCTGGACCAGCTGGCGCAGTTCCTCAACGCCTACCAGTCCGCGGCCGCGGCGCTGGAGAAGCTGGCGTCGGTGCTGGACACGCCGATCGGCGTGCCCGCGCCGTCGTCGCCGGTGGCGCTGGGTCCCGCCCGCGGCGAGCTGGAATTCGACCATGTCACCTTCGCCTACCCGCGGGCGCCGGAGCACACGGTGCTGCCGGAGTTCTCGCTGCGGATCCCGGCCGGGCAGACGATCGCGCTGGTCGGGGCGACCGGGGCGGGCAAGACCACGCTCGCCAAGCTGGCGGCGCGGTTCCACGACCCCGTCTCCGGCGCCGTCCGGCTCGACGGCGTGGACCTGCGCGACCTGTCCGACGAGGACCTCCGCCGGGCACTGGTCATGGTGACCCAGGAGCCGTTCCTGTTCTCGGGATCGCTGGCGGACAACGTCGCCCTCGGTCGGCCCAGCGCCACCCGGCGGGAGGTGGAGGCCGCGCTGGAGACCGTGGGCGCACGTTTCGTGCACTCGCTGCCCGAGGGGCTGGACACGGACGTCCGCAAGCGGGGTGGGCGGCTGTCGGCCGGTCAGCGGCAGCTGGTCTCGCTGGCCCGGGTGGTGCTCGCCGACCCGGCCGTGGTCCTGCTCGACGAGGCCACGTCGAGCCTCGACATCCCGTCCGAGCGCGCGGTGCAGAGCGCCCTGGAGACGGTCCTGGCCGACCGCACGGCGTTGATCATCGCGCACCGCCTGTCCACGGTCGCGATCGCGGACCGGGTGCTGGTGCTCGCGGAGGGCCGGGTCGTGCAGGACGGCACCCCGGAGGAGCTCCTCGCGACCGACGGCGACTTCGCCGCCCTCCACGCCGCCTGGGCCGACTCCCTCCGCTGACCCGCATCAGCGGGTGAAGGCGGAGTGGCCGGTGATGGCGCGGCCCACGACCAGGGTGTTGATCTCGCGGGTGCCCTCGAAGGAGTAGAGGGCCTCGGCGTCGGCGAAGAACTTGGCCACGCCGTAGTCCAGCACCACCCCGTTGCCGCCCACGACCTGCCGCGCCAGCGCGACGGTGTCCCGCATCGCGGTGGTCGTGTACTCCTTGGCGAGGGCGGCGTGCTCGTCTCGGGCCTCCCCCGCGTCCTGCATCTCCGCGAGCCGGACGGACATGCCCAACGAGGCCGTCACGTTCCCGAGCATGCGCACGAGCAGATCCTGGACCAGCTGGAACCCGGCGATCGGGCGGCCGAACTGCTCGCGCTCCTTGGCGTAGGCGAGCGCGTTCTCGTAGGCCGCCATCATGGTCCCGGTCGCGCCCCAGGCCACACCACCACGGGTCCGCCGCAGCACCTCGTTGGTGTCGGAGAACGAGTTCGCTCGCTGTAGCCGGTCCTCCTCCGGCACCCGGCAGTCCGTCAGCACGATGTCGGCGTTCTGCACGGTGCGGAGCGCGATCTTGTTCTCGATCGCGGTCGCCGTCATGCCCGGGTTGTCGCCCTGGACCACGAAGCCCTTGACGCCGCCGTCGGCCTCGTCCCGCGCCCAGACGACGACGAGGTCGGCGAAGGTGCCGTTGCCGATCCACCGCTTCTCGCCGTTCAGCACCCAGGTGTCGCCCTCACGCCGGGCGGTGGTCTCCAGCCCCTGCGCGACATCGGACCCGCCGTGCGGCTCGGTCAGCCCGAACGCCCCGATCAGCTCCATCCGTGCCATCGCGGGCAGCCAGCGCTCGCGCTGCTCGTCGGAGCCGCAGAGGTCGACGCTGCCCATCGCGAGCCCGTTGTGGATGCCGAAGAAGCTGTTGAGCGACGGGTCCGTGTGGGCCATCTCGAGGGAGACGAAGCCGGTGAGCAGCCTGCGGGCGGCGGGGCCGTGCAGGTCGGCGTAGGGCAGCGCGGCGATGTCCAGCTCGGCGAAGCGCGGGATGATCTCCCTCGGGAACTCGGCGCGGATCCACGCGTCCAGGGCGATCGGGGCCAGCTCGGTCCGGCAGAACTCCCGGACCTTGCCGAGGATCTTGCGCTCCTCGTCCGCCAGCAGGGATCCGTAGCCGAAGAAGTCACCGTCGAGCAGGTCCATCCGCCGACGATCGCATGCGCGGCGGAGGTCTGCTCGGGTTCCGGTCCGCGGCCCGCGGCGCCCGCCTACGATCGGGCGGGTGAGCGCACCCCCCGCCTCGGAGGCACTCGACGTCCTGCACCGCGTGTTCGGGTACGCGGCCTTCCGTGGCCCCCAGGCCGAGGTGGTGGAGCACGTCGTCGCGGGCGGGGACGCGCTGGTCCTCATGCCCACCGGCGGTGGCAAGTCGCTCTGCTACCAGGTGCCCGCGCTGGTCCGGCCCGGCACCGGCGTGGTGATCTCGCCGCTGATCGCGCTGATGCAGGACCAGGTGGACGCGCTGCACACCCTCGGCGTGCGGGCCGGGTTCCTCAACTCCACGCAGAACCCGGAGGAGCGGCGCGACACCGAGCGCGCCCTGCTCGCGGGCGAGCTCGACCTGCTCTACCTCGCACCGGAGCGCCTGCGGCTCGGGACCACGGTGAACCTGTTGGAGCGCATGGACATCGCGCTCTTCGCGATCGACGAGGCGCACTGCGTGGCCCAGTGGGGCCACGACTTCCGGCCGGACTACCTGATGCTCTCGGAGCTGCACCAGCGCTGGCCCGCGGTGCCGCGGATCGCGTTGACCGCCACCGCGACCGAGCACACCCGCACCGAGATCGCCGAGCGGCTGGACCTGACCGCCGCGAAGCACGTCGTCGCGAGCTTCGACCGGCCCAACATCCAGTACCGGATCGTGCCCAAGGCCGAGCCCCGCAAGCAGCTGCTCGAGCTGCTGCGCACCGAACACCCCGGGGACTCCGGGATCGTGTACTGCCTGTCCCGCAAGTCCGTGGAACAGACCGCCGAGTTCCTTGCCGCACAGGGCATCCCGGCGCTGCCCTACCACGCGGGGCTCGACGCCGCGGTCCGTCGGGAGCACCAGTCCCGGTTCCTCCGCGAGGAGGGCCTGGTCATGTGCGCCACGATCGCCTTCGGGATGGGCATCGACAAGCCCGACGTCCGGTTCGTCGCCCACCTCGACCTGCCCAAGTCCGTCGAGGGCTACTACCAGGAGACCGGGCGCGCGGGCCGCGACGGGCTGCCGTCCACCGCGTGGCTCGCCTACGGGCTCGGCGACGTCGTCCAGCAGCGCAAGATGATCGACGACTCGGAGGGCGACGAGGCCCACCGGCGGCGGCTCGGGCAGCACCTCGACGCCATGCTCGCGCTGTGCGAGACGGTCGAGTGCAGGCGCGTGCAGCTCCTGGCCTACTTCGGGCAGCAGGGTGAGGCCTGCGGGAACTGCGACACCTGCCTCACGCCTGCGGAGTCCTGGGACGGCACCGTCCCCGCCCAGAAGCTGCTCTCGACGGTCTGGCGGCTGAAGAAGGAGCGCAACCAGAGCTTCGGCACGGTCCAGTCCGTGGACATCCTGCTGGGCAAGCGGACCCCGAAGGTCGAGCAGTCCCGCCACCACGAGCTGTCCACCTTCGGGATCGGGACCGAGCTCTCCGAGCAGGAGTGGCGCGGGGTGGCGCGGCAGCTCCTGGCGCGGGGGCTGCTGGAGGTCGGCGGCCCGTACAACACCCTGCAGCTCACCGAGGGCAGCCAGGCGGTGCTCAAGGGCGACCGGCAGGTGATGCTGCGCAAGGACCCCGAGCGGGTGCGCACCAGGCGGTCGTCGCGCTCCGCGGCTCCCCCTGCCGACCTGCCCGCCGGGGCGGCGCCGGTGTTCGAGCGGCTGCGGGCCTGGCGCGCGGCCACCGCCAAGGAACAGGGCGTCCCGGCGTACGTGATCTTCCACGACGCCACGCTGCGGGCCATCGCGGCGCTCGCCCCCACGTCCCTGCCCGCCCTCGGCACGGTGAGCGGGGTCGGCGAGAACAAGCTGGCCAAGTACGGGCAGGGGGTGCTCGCGGCGGTCGGTGGGGCCGCCGCGGCCGCTCCTGCTGTGCCCGCTGTGCCCGCCGGTCCGGTGGAGGACGACTGGCCCGTCGAGGAGCCCCCGGAGGAGGACTACCCGGACGACGACCCCTGGGGCGCCTGAGCCGCCACCCGGCGGCTCAGCGACACCCGGGACCGCACCCCCAGCTTCCGGTACACCCGGGTCAGGTGCGCCTCGACCGTCTTGCGGGAGAGGAACAGCTCCGCCGCGATCTCGGGATTGGTCCGGCCTGCCGCGACCGACAACGCCACGTGCCGCTCCTGCGGGGTGAGCGCGCGGAGGTCCCCGGCAGGCTCGGAGTTCTCCCGGCAGATCAAGCTGCTGGCCAAGGAG
>NZ_JACBXB010000402.1 GCF_013870575.1 Pseudonocardia pini | reverse complement strand
CGGGGCCCATCTCCTGCTGCAGGTAGCGCAGGACGACGTCCTCGGCCTCGACCGCGCGCGGGCCTACCGCGCCGCGGGCGCCGACGTCCTGTTCGTCGAGGCACCCGCCTCCCTCGAGGCCGTCCGCCGGATCCCCGCCGAGGTCGACGGGCTGCACCTGCTGAACATCGTCGAGGGCGGCAAGACGCCCGCGATCGAGCGGGCCACGGCGGGCGAGTGGGGGTACGCCGCGGTGCTGTACGCGAACGCGGCGATGCGGGCGGCGTGGGCGGGTGCCGACGCGGTGCTCCGCCACCTGGCCCTCCACGGCTCCACCACCGACGTCCTCGACCGCCTCTACGGCTGGGGCGAGCGCCAGGAGCTCGTCGGCAAACCCTTCTACGACGACCTGAGTGCGAGGTACGCGCGATGACCGCCGCTGTGTCCGGCGCTGTGTCCACCGACGACCCCACGGTCGTCGCCGACGTCGGAGGCACCCGGGTGGTCGACACCCGGGCCCTGCCGTGGCGGGGGACCGACGCCCCCACACCGCGGGTCCTGTCGAGGACCCTGGCCCGAGACGCCGAGGGCGACGCGGTCGTCGACGAGCGCTGGATGACGGCGTGGTCGCCCACCTCGACCACCCACGGGTACCGGCTCGTGCACGAGTACTACCTGTGCCTGGCCGGGGAGTTCACCCACAACGAGCGCGACCCGGAGACCGGGCGGGACACCCCCGTGGTCTTCCGCCCGGGGACCTGGATGGACCGCAGCCCGGGCAGCCTCACCTCCGGTGCGCTGGCGGTCCCGCAGAGCGTGCGGGGCATCGGCTGGCTCACCCGCGGGCCGGACCCGTACGTCGGCCTGGCCGAGGCCGCGTCCCTGACGACCACGCTGGACGGGAGCCCGGTGGCACCGGACACCGCACACGAGGCCGCGGGGGAGCAGGCCGGCGTCGTCCTCGCCAACGGCTACACGACCGTCCTCGACAGCCACGCGATGCCCTGGGCCCCGAGCGCCGGGCTCCCCGGCGCGCGGGAGCGGGTGCTGTCGCGCAGGCTCGACGGCGACGCAGGCGTCGTCCTCCTCGGCATCCCGGCCGGGCCCGCACCCTGGGGCGGCGGGGACGGCTGGCGCGGCCACCACGACTTCCGGGAGTTCTGGCTGGTGCTGGAGGGCGAGCTCACGGTCCGGCTCCACGACGGGCCCGGGGACCGCACCGGGGTGCCCGTGACCCTCGGCGAGGGCCATTGGCTGGACCGTCCGCCCGGTGCCGTGTGGGGCGTCGACCCGGGCGAGGCGACCCCGACCGGCGCGACGATCCTGTCCGTCCGGCTGCGCCGCGACACCGTCCTGCCCAAGGAGCGTGACAAGCACGCCGTGTGGACGCGCACCGTGGACGGTGGGCCACGCAGCATCGCCCCCCGCAGCTCGGTCGAGGAGCTCCTGGCCTTCCGGCGCGGGGGTGCGACGCCGTGACCGCCACGACGCGCGACGACATCGCGAACCTGCTCAGCCGCTGGTGCTGGGCGATGGACGACCGCGACCTGGAGGCCGTGGCCGCGTGCTGGGCCGACGACGCGGTGCTGCACACCACGCTCCCCGGGCGGGAGCCGCAGACGGTGCAGGGCAGGGACGCGATCGTCGGGCGGCTGGCCGCGGCGTGGGAGCGGATGCCGCCCGCGGGCGTGCACCACATCCTGACGACCCTGCTGGTCGAGCAGGCGGACTCCGAGACCGCCACGGTCCGGACGTGCACGGTGTCGCTGCGCCTGCGGGACGGGGCGCCCGCGTTCTCGTCGCTCGGCACCCACCGGGACGTGCTGGTCAAGGTGGACGGAGACTGGCGGATCCGGGTTCGCGAGCAGACCGTCGAGGGCTGGACGGCGGCGTCGTGAACCGCCGGCGGAACCCCACGATCTCGACGCGGTCGTGCCTCGTCCCGGCCTCGGCCTCCGCCGCCACCCGGCGGCGTAACCACCGAGAAACCACGGAGGTCGCCGAGAATGCGAGCCTCGTGCCAGAGGAATTGTTCGAGCGGCTCCATTGGTGCCTCGTGATCGACGCCATGACCGCAGGATTCAGAGGTGCATTGTGACGACGACGGAGATCTCGGTCGGAACCGGTGTCCGAGAGGTCACGGACGACGAGGTCGAATTCTTTTTCCAGAATGGTTGGGTCCACCTTCCGGGCCTGTTGTCCCCCGAGCTGGTGGCCTCGCTCCTGGCCTTCGCGAAGGAGCGCATGGGGGAGTCCGGCGACTCGGCGAACCTCCGTCCCGGGCAGGACATCGACTCGGCCTGGTTCAAGGACTACCACGACCCGAGCCGGGAGGAGGGCGGGATCTTCCAGCCCGTCGGGTGGTCGGAGGTCATGGGCCGCAACGCCGCCCGCCTGCTGGGCCGCGACACCGCGATGCGCTTCCTCACCGACCTGCTGGCGGTCAAGCTGCCCTCGGCGGAGACCGGCCGCGGGGCGGAGAGCGACTTCCACCAGGACTACAACCTGCTGCCGTTCGACAAGATGTCGGTCAACGTCTGGACCGCCCTGGACCGGGTGAGCGCCGAGCAGGGCCCCTTGCGCTTCTTCTCCCGCTCCCACACCCTCGGCCACCTCGGCAAGCCGTGCGACTACGCGGCCGAATGGCCCCGGGTGGCGCGGGTCTGCAGTGTCGAGGGTCCCGCCGAGCTGGCCCCCGGGGACGCGACCGTCCACTCCAGCCTGACGATCCACGGCGCGGCGGGGAACTCCTCCGACCGGCCCCGGTGGGGCTGGATCTCGTCGTACTTCCCGGCGGACTCGCGCTACACCGGCGTGCCCTACCGGCACACGGACGGGCTGGGCCTGAAGCGGTTCGAGCTCGCCGACCACCCCAAGTTCCCCGTCGTGTACACGCCGGCCGCGGGCTGAGCCGCGCCGGTAGCGAGGACGATCCCATGCGACTCACGGTCGACTACGACCTCTGCACCGGCCACGGCCGCTGCTACATGCTCTACCCCGACCTGTACGACGCGGACGACAGCGGCGACGCCGTCGTGCTCCTCCCGATCGTGCCCACCGACCGCGAGCAGGAGGCGCTCGAGTCCGTCGACTGCTGCCCGGAGGGGGCGATCGTCGTCGAGCTCGACCCCCCTGCCGCCGAGCCCCCGCACGAGGCCGGTGGCGACGCCGCGGTGGCGGCGCCCGCCTTCGCGAAGCCGACGTGACCCGGAAGGACCCGTCATGACCCCCAGTGCCTCCCGTGCGGCCGAGGCGGCTCCCACCGTCGCGTGCGAGCACGCCCGTCGGTTCACCATCTACGACACCGGGACCCCGCTCGATCCCTATCCGACCCTCCGGGAGATCCGCAGCGGCTGCCCGGTCGCGCGCAGCGAGCAGTTCGGCGGCTACTGGATCGTCACCCGGTACGCCGACGCGCGGTTCGTCCTGCAGAACCCGGAGATCTTCTCCAGTACGCAGAACACGATCCCGCCGCGCAAGGACATCTCCGTCGGGCCGCCCATCCCGCTGAACGTGGACCCCCCGCACCACACCGACTACCGGAAGCTCCTCGAGCCGCTGATGTCGCCGAAGGTCGCGCGGGCGATGGAGCCGCGGATCCGCGAGGAGGTCCGCAAGCTGGTCGCGCCGATCGTCACCGCGGGCGGGACCGAGCTGGTCGAGGGCATGGCGGCGAAGCTGCCGGGGCTGGTCTTCCTGCCCCTGCTCGGGCTCGACGTCACCGAGCTCGACGAGCTGCTCTCCCTCCACACCAGGCTCCTGGCCACGACGCGGGTCGCCCCGGAGGACCGCGAGGCGGCCACCCGGGTCCGGGAGGAGGCGGAGGCCGCCCTGCACGCCAAGGTGGGGGCGCTGCTCGACGCCCGCTCGGCGATGCCGGACCCGCCCGAGGACATCATGACGGCCCTGGCGGTCGCGGACCTCGAGAACGCCCCGCTCGGCAGGCCGGAGGCCCTGCGCACGGTCAAGCTGCTGTTCGCGGCGGCGCTCGACACGGTCAAGAACACGCTGTCGATGGCGATGTACTACCTGGCCCAGCACCCGGAGCAGCGCGCGGAGCTGGTCGCCGACGAGCGGCTGATCCCGGTCGCCGTCGAGGAGTTCATCCGGTTCTTCAGCCCGGCCCCCACCGGGCGTCTGGTGATGCGGGACGTGGAGGTCGGCGGCGTGACGTTCGCGGCGGGCGACATGGTCCTGGTGCCGATCGTGGCCGCGAACCACGACGACGCCCGCTTCGCCGAACCGGACCGGATCGACTTCCACCGCCGGTCCAACCCGCACATCGGCTTCGGCGCCGGTCCGCACCGCTGCCTGGGCTCGCACCTGGCGCGCATGGAGCTCAAGGTGGCCCTCGAGGAGATCCACCGGGCGATGCCGGAGTACCACCTCGCCTCCGACGTCCCGCCGAGGGTGCACGGCGGGGCGATCGTCGGCATCGACCGGCTCGACCTGGTCGTCGGGCCCGCCGGGGCGGTGGCCCCGTGAGCGTCCGCAGCCTCGAGGTGGAGGTCGCGGTGGTCGGCAACGGCGTCGCGGGCTGGACCTGCGCCAAACGGCTGGCCCGCAGCGGACACCGCCCCCTGCTGATCGGACCGGGACTGCCGACGGACCGGCCGCCGCTGTCGAAGGCCGCGCTCTCCGGCGGTCTCCCGCGGCTGTTCGCCGACTCGCGCACCATCGAGAGCGCGGGCATCGTCGCCGTGGACGGCGTCGTCACCGCCGCCGACCTCGACGGGCACGTCCTGACCGTCACCGAGGACATGGGCACCTCGACGGTGCACGCCCGGCACATCGTGTTGGCCACCGGCTGCTCCTACGACCCGGTGGCGGTCCCCGGTCTGCTCGCGGCCCACGTCAACGCCACCCCCGAGGGCCTCAAGGGGCTGCTCCCGCGGCTCAAGGAGCCGCGCCGGGTGGTCGTGGTCGGCGCCGGGCTGGTGGGCGTCGAGTCCGCGATCACCCTGCGCCGGGCCGGACACGAGGTC
>NZ_JACBXB010000401.1 GCF_013870575.1 Pseudonocardia pini | reverse complement strand
CACGGTCGTGCGCGAGGCACAGCTGCTCCTGCCGGTGCAGCGCACCGCCGTCGCCGTGGTGATCCCCGGCCAGCGGGCCGCGACCCACCTGAGCTGAGCACCCGTACACTCGCCGACGTGGCGGGCAGGATTCGGGACAGCGACATCGCGGAGGTCCGCGACCGCACCCGGATCGAGGAGGTCGTCGGCGACTACGTCGCGCTCCGCAGGGCGGGCGCGGGCTCGCTGAAGGGTCTGTGCCCCTTCCACGACGAGAAGACCCCGTCGTTCAACGTCCGGCCCACGCACGGCACGTTCCACTGCTTCGGCTGCGGCGAGGGCGGCAGCGCGATCGACTTCGTGATGAAGATGGAGCACATCGGCTTCGTCGAGGCGGTCGAGCGGCTGGCGGACAAGTGCGGCGTCCGGCTCACCTACGAGGGCGGCAGCGCGTCGGTCCAGCGGGACCGCGGCACCCGCAGCAGGCTGCTCGAGGCCAACAAGAAGGCCGCCGAGTTCTACGCCGCGCAGCTGCGCACCCCCGAGGGGGCGCAGGCGATGCAGTTCCTCACCACCCGCGGCTTCGGGGCGAACGCCGCCGAGCAGTTCGGCTGCGGCTACGCCCCCGCGGGGTGGGACACCCTCACCAAGCACCTGCTCGGCCAGGGCTTCACGCTCGACGAGCTGGAGAAGGCCGGGCTGTCGAAGCCGGGCCGCCGCGGCCACATCGACCGCTTCCACCGCAGGCTGCTGTGGCCGATCCGGGACCTGGGCGGTGACGTCGTCGGCTTCGGCGCCCGCCGGCTGTTCGAGGACGACGGGATCGACGCCAAGTACCTCAACACCTCCGACACCCCCGTCTACCGCAAGACCCACGTCCTCTTCGGACTGGACCTCGCCAAGCGCGAGATCGCCAAGAACCGTCAGGTCGTGGTGGTCGAGGGGTACACGGACGTGATGGCGATGCACATGGCGGGCGTGCCCACCGCCGTCGCGTCCTGTGGCACGGCGTTCGGCACCGAGCACATCAACGTCCTGCGGCGGCTGATGGGGGACGACTCGTTCGACCGCGGCGAGGTCATCTACACGTTCGACGGCGACGCGGCGGGCCAGGCCGCCGCGTTGAAGGCCTTCGACGGGGACCAGTCCTTCGCCGCGCAGACCTTCGTCTGCATCGCGCCGAACGGGCAGGACCCGTGCGAGCTGCGCCAGGAGCAGGGGGACACCGCGGTGCGCGACCTGGTCGCGCGCCGGGAGCCGCTGTTCGAGTTCGCGATCCGCTCGATCCTGCGCGAGTGCAAGCTCGACGACGCCGAGGGCCGCATCCAGGCCCTGCAGCGGGCGGTCCCGATCGTCGCCAAGATCAAGCGCGAGGACCTGCGGGACGAGTACGCGCGCAGGCTCGCGGGCTGGGCCGGGTGGGACGACATCGCCATGGTCGTCCGCCGGGTCCGCGAGGAGGCGGGCGGAGGCCCCACCCGGCGCAGGGCGGCCCGCACCCCCGCGCCGCAGCGGGACGACCCCCGCCTGCACCTGCAGCGCGAGGCCATCAAGTCCGCCCTGCAGATCCCGGTGATCGCCGGGCCCGCGTACGACGAGCTGCCCGAGCAGGTCTTCACCCATCCCGCGTTCGCCGCGGTGCACACCGCGATCCAGAAGGCGGGCGGGGTGTGCGCCGGGATCGAGGGCACCGCGTGGATCGAGGCCGTCGGGGCCGAGTGCGGGCCCGAGGAGCGCAAGCTGCTGTCCGAGCTGGCGGTGGAGCCGTTGGAGCTGCCGCGCAAGCTCGTCGACGAGGCGCGGTACGTCGGCTCGGTGCTCGCCGGGGTGAAGCTCGCGCTGGTCGAGGCGCAGATCGCCGAGGTCAAGTCCCGGCTGCAGCGCACCAACCCCACCGAGGACGCCGAGCTCTACAACGAGCTGTTCGGCGACCTGGTGCCCCTGGAGCAGTACAAGATCGCACTCCGTGAGCAGGCGAGCGGGGCCCACCGGTGAGCTTCCTGTCCCGGTTGTGGGGGCGTGAGGACCTGCCTCCCGGCTTCTCCGGCGACCTGGACCGCGAGGAGCACGTCGTGGCCACCGCGGAGGTGCGCTCGGGCGGGCACCTCGTCGTCACCAACCGGGGGGTCTGGTTCCCCGGTGCGGGCGAGCGGGTGGGCTGGCACCTCGTGTCCAAGGCGACCTGGGCGGAAGGGGCGATGACGTTCGTGGTCGCCACCGAGGAGGACCTCGGCAAGGCGGTCCTGCTGCACGACGCCCCGCCGCGGCGGTTCGCGCTCGCCGAGCCGGGCGCCGTCCCGAAGGCCGTGCACCAGCGCGTCACCGGCTCCATCGTCTCCCGCGAGCGTGCCCGGATGCCCGACGGCCGCGAGGCCTGGGTGCTGGAACGTCGCGTCCCCGGCCGGGACGGCACCGTCCGCCAGATCCGGCCCGACCCGTGAGCACCACCTGGGACCCGGCGCTCTACCTGGACTTCGACGACCACCGCGCCCGCCCCTTCCACGACCTCCTCGCCCGGGTGCGGGTCGCGGACCCGCGCCGCGTCGTCGACCTCGGGTGCGGTCCCGGGAACCTCACGGCGACCCTGGCCGCCCGCTGGCCGGAGGCGGTGCTCGACGCGGTGGACTCGTCCGCGGAGATGGTCGCGGCGGCCCGCGCGAACGGCGTGCACGCGCGTCGGCAGGCGGTCGAGGACTGGACGCCGGAGCCGGACACGGACCTGGTCGTGACGAACGCGGTGCTGCAGTGGGTGCCCACGCACCGGGCGCTCCTCCCGCGGTGGATCGCCGCGCTGCCCCCGGGCGCCACGTTCGCGATGCAGGTGCCCGGCAACTTCGCCGCCCCCTCCCACGCCCTGGCCCGTTCGCTGGCCGCGGAGCGCGGGGTCACGCTGCGCGGTGAGCTGGGCGTGGCCGAGCCCGCGGAGTACGCGGCGCTGCTGGCGGGCACGGGCGCCGAGGCCGACGTCTGGGAGACCACGTACGTCCAGCGGCTCACCGGCGAGGACCCGGTGCTGCACTGGATCAGCAGCACCGCCCTGCGCCCGGTCCGGGACGCCCTGGACGAGGCCGCCTACGCCGAGTTCACCGCGGAACTGGCCCCGAGGCTCCGCGAGGCCTACCCGGCGAGCCCCGACGGCAGCACCTGGTTCCCCTTCCGCCGCCTCTTCGCCGTAGCCCACCTCCCCTGACCCCGGGGAGCCCAGCGCTGATCAACAGGCCCTCACGCAGGTTCGATCATGCGGAAACCTGCGTCAGGGCCTGTTGATCTCCACCGGGGGTGGTCATCAGGCCCTCTCGCAGGTGCGCCCGCAGGCCCGTCTCGCCCGTCGCGACGTGCGGACGCAGCTCCAGCCGCTCGTAGTCCTCCCGCTCCACGCGGTAGGGGAGCGGGGCGTCGGCCTCCAGGCCTGCCAGCCGGGCGCGGAGGTCCGCGGCGGCCGCCGACGCGTCGGCCTCGGTGTACCGGTCCGCGCCCGGGACGAGGTGCGGGGCCAGCACGGTCGCGCCCGCGTAGAACAGCGTCCCGTGCAGGATCGGGAACAGCAGCTCGTCGAGCTCCCCGTTCACCCCGCGCGGCCCGAACGCCGCGGCGGGCCCTCCCGTCGACGTGACGACGAGCGCGCGCTTGCCCGCCAGGATCCCGTCGCCGTAGCGGCGGGTGTGGCCCTCCGGCGCCCGGACGCCGTACGCGAACCCGCTCACGAACACCCGGTCGATCCAGCCCTTCATGATGGCGGGCATGGAGAACCACCACATCGGGAAGTGGAGCACCAGCGCGTCCGCGCGGCGGATCTTGTCCTGCTCGGCCGTGACGTCCGCGGGCAGCCGCCCCTCGGCCGACGCCGCGCCCGCCGCCTCGGAGACCCGCAGCCGCCCCTCGGTGCCGTAGTCCGCCGCCGTGACGACGGGGTTCCAGCCCATCGCGGGAAGGTCCGAGACCTCGACCGTGTGCCCCTGCTCCCGGAGCGCCTCGACCCCGTCGACGGCGAGCGTGGCGGTCAGCGACTGCGGATCCGGCGGGGCGACGACCCAGAGAACGTTCATGCGCTCGATCCTGCGGCGTCGTCCGGGCCGGCACCATGGCCTGATGGACGATATGTGCGAGGATCCAGCCATGCCTGCGGACCGCGTGCCCCACCGCGTCGTCGTCCTGGTGCGGGACGGGGCCCTCCCGCTGGAGCTCGGGATCGTCCACCGGATCTTCGGGCAGGCCCGAGGCGCGGCGGGGCAGTCGTTGTACGAGGTCCTGACCTGCACCCTCGTGCCCGGCGAGGTCCGCACGGACGCGGACTTCTCGATCACCGTCAAGCACGGTCCCGAGCTGGTGGACACGGCGGACACCGTCGTCGTGCCCGCCTCGGACCTCGACTACGAGGGCGGTCCCCTCGCCGAGGGGATGGCCGAGGCGCTGGCCCGGATCAGGCCGGGTACGCGGCTCGCGTCCATCTGCACCGGCTCGTTCGTCCTCGCCGCAGCGGGCCTGCTCGAGGGGCGCCGCGCCACCACCCACTGGAAGAGCTGCGACCGCTTCCGGGAACGCTTCCCCGGGGTCCGACTGGACCCGGACGTCCTCTACACCGACGACGACGGTGTCCTGACCAGCGCGGGGGTCGCCTCGGGCATCGACCTGTGCCTGCACATGGTCCGCGCGGACCACGGCACGGTGGTGGCCAACGAGGTCGCCCGCAGCACCGTCGTCCCACCCCACCGGGACGGGGGCCAGGCCCAGTACGTCCGACGACCGGTGCCCGAGCCCGCCGTGTCGTCGACGGGGAGGGCACGGGAGTGGGCGCTGGCGAACCTGCACCGCCCCGTGTCGCTGCGCGAGCTCGCGGCGCGCGAGTCCACCAGCACCCGCACCTTCACCCGCCGCTTCCGCGACGAGACGGGCACCTCGCCGGGGCAGTGGCTGGCGAGGCAGCGGATCGAGCGGGCGTGCGCCCTGCTGGAGGAGACGGACCTGCCGGTCGACGAGGTCGCGGAGCGGGCCGGGTTCGGCACCGCCGGTTCCCT
>NZ_JACBXB010000400.1 GCF_013870575.1 Pseudonocardia pini | reverse complement strand
TGGCGAGCCCGTCCCCGGGCGGCCAGGTGAGCTGGTGGTCGGCGACCGTGGTCACCCCGCAGAGCAGGGCCTCCGCGAGACCCACCGACGCCGCGGCGTGCGCCGCCCCGGGATCGATCCCGACGGCCCCGTACGCCGCGGCCATGCGCGGCAACCACTCCCGCATGGGCACGCCGCGGGTGCCGGGCAGGGTGCGGAAGGCGCTCTGCAGGAGATGGTGGTGGGCGTTGACCAGGCCGGGGGTGACCACGCAGCCGGTGGCGTCGAGCACCTCGTCCACCTCGTCCGACCCGCCCACCTCGTCCGACCCGCCCACCTCGTCCGACCCGCCCACACCGGACGCGCCCCGGACCGGCGCGGACACGAGCCCGTCCGCGTCGCAGGACAGCGTCCCGCCCGGGATCTCCGCGGTGCCCGTCCAGAGCAGCTCGGCGCCGCGGACCGTCAGCATCAGGGCCGGGTCAGCCGCTTGAGGGGAGCGGGCAGGTCCGCGGCGTGGACCACGGTGAGGCGCTGGGTGGCGCGGGTGAGGGCCACGTAGAGGTCGTTCAGGCCCCGCGGGCTCTCGGCCAGCACCTCGGCGGGCTCGACGAGCACGACGGCGTCGAACTCCAGGCCCTTCGACGCCCCCACCGGCAGCACGACGACCGGCGCCTCGAGGTCCTCCGGGTCCTCTCCCGCCGCCTCCCCCAGCACACCCGACCGGATGGCGGCGACCCGCGCGGACGGCACGAGCACCGCGGTGCGGCCCTCCCCCACCGCGGCCCGGTCCTCGGCGACGATGTCGGCGAGCACACCGTCGGCACCATTCAGGGACCCCGGCGCGACGGCGAGGGCGCGCGGCGGCACGCCGGTGCTGCGGACCGAGCCGGGCGGGGTGAGGCCGGGGTCGATGGCGGCGAGGACGTCGTCCGCCACGTCGGCGATCTCGGCCGGCGTCCGGTAGTTCACGGTGAGCTGCTCGAGCCGCCAGCGGTTCTGCACGAACGGCGACAGCACGTCCGACCAGGCGCTCGCACCCGCGATGTCCCCCGTCTGCGCGACGTCACCGACGACCGTCATCGACCGGCTCGGCACGCGCCGCATGACCAGCCGCCACGCCATCGCGGACAGCTCCTGCGCCTCGTCCACGATCACGTGCCCGTAGGTCCACTCGCGGTCCGCGGCGGCCCGGTCGGCGGTGGACTCGTAGGTGCGCACCTGCATGCGCTCCGCGAGCCGGTCCGCGTCCACGACGTCCGTGGCGCGCAACAGTTCCGGGTCCAGCTCCTCCTCGAGGTCCAGCACGTCGAGCACGCCCTCGGCGTACTCGATCTCGGCGCGGATCGCGGCCTGCTCGGCGGCGCGGGCGGCGGACCCGTCGTCTCCCAGCAGCTCCGCGGCCTCGTCGAGCAGCGGGACGTCCGCGGGGGTCCAGCGCAGGTCCGCGGGCACGTCCGGGCCGGGTGCGCGGCGCTCCAGCAGCGCGCGGTCCTCGGCCGGGATCCGGCGGGCGATCGAGTTCAGCCTGCGCCGGTCCGCGAACAGCTCCGTGAGCAGCCGCTCGGGGGTGAGGGTGGGCCACAGCGCGTCGAGCTCGCGGTTGACCGCGGCGTCCTCCGCCAGCTCCTCGCGGATGTCCTCCACGTCCAGCCTGCCGAGCAGGTTGCGGCCGCCGAGCGTGCGCGCGACCTGCTGGGCGAGCAGCTGCAGCGCCTCCCGGCGGAAGATCCGCTTGGCCTCGTTGTGCGGCTTGCGCGAGCGCCGGGCGCGCGAGCGGGCCTGGTTGGCCAGGTCCCGGTCGATACGGGCGGGCTGTTGCTCCACGACCAGCTCGATCGGACGGCGGGGCAGCTGTTGGCGGTCCCGGACGGCCGCGGCGATCACGGCCGCCATGTCGGTGCGGCCCTTCACCTCCGCGGTGCGGACGTCCTCGGTGCGGCGGGCGTGCAGGCCCGGGTAGAGCTCGGCGGGCGTGGCGAGCACGACCGACGTCTCGCCGAGGGACGGGAGCACCTGGCCGATGTAGCGCAGGAACGTGGGGTTGGGCCCGACCACGAGCACGCCGCGCCGGGCCAGCCGGTCGCGGTGCGTGTAGAGCAGGTAGGCCGCCCGGTGCAGCGCCACCGCCGTCTTGCCCGTGCCCGGCCCGCCCTGCACGACCAGCACGCCCGACGGCTTGGACCGGATGATCCGGTCCTGCTCGGCCTGGATCGTGGCGACGATGTCGCCCATCCGGCCGGTGCGGGCCTCGCTCACCGCGGACATGAGCGCGGCCTCGCTGGTCAGACCGGAGCCCGAGCCCGCCGCGGCGGCGTCGGTGAGGTCGAGCACCTCGTCGTCCACCGCGACGACGTTCCGGCCGCGGGTGCGCAGGTGCCTGCGCCGCCGCATGCCCTCGGGGTTCGCGGCGGTGGCGGTGTAGAAGGGCTGGGCCGCGGGGGCCCGCCAGTCCATGAGCAGGGGCTCGTACTCGTTCTCCTCGTCGAGCAGGCCGAGCCTGCCGACGTACCGGACCTCGCCCGGCGTGCCGTCGGCGAGCGGCAGGGCGTCCAGCCTGCCGAACGCCAGCCCGTGCTCGGCGGCCCGGAGGGCGGCGAGGCGGTCGGTGTACATCGCGGCTGCGGCGTCCCGCTCGGTCAGCGCCTGCGGGGTGCCGACGGTCTCGGAGTGCAGCACCTCCTGGAGGCGCCGGGCGACCTCCCGACGGCGCTCGTCCAGCCGTTCGTAGAGCATCGCGACGTACGCACGCTCGTGCTCGAGCGGCGTCTCGGTGTCCGGGGTCGGCACGTGCTCGGATCCTCTGGGGCGGGAAGGGGTCGACCTGCTCACGACCGCGATCGACGGTCCCTGCGCTGGGCCGGCGTCGTGCTGCGGCGCGGCTGACCAACCTACCAGCGCCGCCGGCGGGTTTCCGGGCCGGCGCCCCCGGGTAGATCCTCCCGTGCCGTCCTCACCCAGCCAGCCGCCCCGACGTGGCTGACCCCCGGTCCGCCGAGACCGCCCCGGCCGCCGACCGGGGCTCGGCCGAGTACGCGCATCTCGCCCCGCTGTTCGACAAGCTCGTCGCGCTCCCCGACGACCACCCCGAGCGGGACGCGCTGCGTGCCGAGCTGGTCACCGGGCACCTGCCGGTCGTCCAGCACATCGCCCGCCGGTTCGCGAACCGCGGCGAGCCCGTCGACGATCTCGAGCAGGCGGGCACGGTCGGCCTGATCAACGCCGTCGACCGCTTCCAGCCGGACCGCGGCGTGGACTTCCTCTCCTACGCCGTCCCCACGATCACCGGCGAGGTCCGCAGGCACTTCCGGGACCGCACCTGGGCCATGCGGGTGCCGCGGCGGCTCAAGGAGATGCAGTCCGCGATCAACGGGGCGATCGGGCCGCTGTCGCAGGAGCTGGGGCGGGCCCCCAAGCCGTCGGAGATCGCACAGCGGCTCGGGATGCCCACCGAGGAGGTCGTCGAGGGCCTCGACGCGCAGCAGGCCTACCGCGGCCCCTCGCTCGACGAGCTGGTGGCCGGGGCCGACTCCCCGCTCTCGGACACCCTCGGCGAGGCGGACGTGGAGCTGGACAAGGTCGAGTACCGCCAGACCCTCGCGCCCCTGCTCGACGAGCTGGCCCCCCGCGAGCGGCAGATCCTGGTGCTCCGGTTCTTCGGCAACAAGACCCAGACGCAGATCGCGGACCAGATCGGCATCTCCCAGATGCACGTGAGCCGGCTGCTCAGCCGCACCCTCGCGCAGCTCCGCGAGCGGATGGCCGAGGACTGACGGCGCTAGCGGCGCAACGCCGACCGGACCGCCCTGCGCGCCACCGGCCCGAGCCCGTCGAGGACCGCGGCCAGCTCGGCGATCCGGGTGAGCCCCGGTGCCGTCCCCGTCGCGCCGGTGAGCTCGATCCCGACGAAGGCGGCGGAGACCAGCTCGGCGAGCTCGCGGGCGTCGAACAGGTCCGCGAGCACGGAGCCGGGCAGGATCCGCCGCACGGTCACCTCCACCCGGTCGGTCCACAGCCGCAGGGCCGCGCCCGCCGCCTCGGCGAGGGCCGGGTTGGTCTGGGCGCCGGCGAGGGCCTGGGCGAGGACCCGCACGTTGCCCGTGTCCCGCTCCTCCGCGCTGATCTCCCCGGCGACCTCGACGAGCTCCGCGAACCCGCCCACGGCGTCGAGGCGCGGCCCGAAGGACTCCACCCGACGGCGGGTGGTCGCCAGGCAGGCCTCGCCGACCAGCGTGTCGACCGAGCTGAAGTGGTAGAAGACCAGGGCCTGGTTCACCCCGCCCGCCGCGGCGATCGTGCGGGCGGACACCCCGGCGATACCGTGCTCGCGCAGGGTCGCGATCGTGGCGTCGATCAGCTTCCCCCTGGTGGCCGCGGCCCGGTCAGACACGCAGCTCCTCCCGGTAGGGACGGGCCACCGCGGGCACGGCGGCGAGCTCCGGATACCGGGCCGTGAAGCGGCCCGAGTAGCCGAACACCGGCCCGACCAGCGGGTTCGTCACGCGGACGGCGATGCGGAAGCAGCCCGCAGTGTCGTCGAACGACTCGCGCACGGTCGCGTCCGCCGCCAGCGCGTGCGGGAGACGGCGGCCGCGGATCCGGAACGCCCCGGTCCTGATCACCAGCGCCCCCTCCTCGACGGTGAGGTGCAGGTCGGCCGCGACGTGCTGGTGGGTGCCGAGGAAGTCGACCAGCCTGCCCGCCTGGTGGACCATCGTCGCGTCGAAGCGGCGCCTGCGGCCGGGCGCGACGACGAACGTGCGCAGGAACGTGACGGTCTCGCGGCCGAGATCGTCCCGGTAGGCGTAGTTCTCGATCGTGAACGGCACCTCCCGTCCCGTCTCCGGGAAGAGCAGGTTGCGGGTGGCCCCGAGGTGCAGGAAGGGGGCGACGCCGCGGCCGCGCCACACCTCGTCCATCGTGCCGGTGCCGATGCAGGCCCGCTCGCCGGTGGACCCGATCCCGAAGCGGCGGCGGAGCTCGGGGTGCAGCCTGCCGAAGTCGCGGCCGAGGGT
>NZ_JACBXB010000003.1 GCF_013870575.1 Pseudonocardia pini | reverse complement strand
CGAGCCCGTCGCACGCCATCTCCAGCAGCATCCCGAGGTGCATCGCGGTCCTCTCAGCGCCCGGTCCAGCGCGGGGCGCGCTTCTCGGCGAAGGCGCGCGCGCCCTCCACGGCGTCCTGGCCGTCGAACACCGGCTTGACGGCGGCGGCGAGCGCCTCGCGGTCCGGGTCGCCGATCTCGGCGTACATCAGCTCCTTGGTCACGCGCAGCGCCAGCGGTCCGTTGGCGGCGATCCGTTCCGCGAGCGCCAGCGCGGTGGGCAGCACGTCGGCGGCCGGGACCACCCGGTTGACCAGGCCCATCTCCTGGATGCGGGCCGCGTCGACGAGCTCGCCGGTGAGCCCGAGCTCCAAGGCGTACGCGAGCGGGATGCGGCGGGGGAGGCGGGTGCCCCCGCCCGCCGCGACCAGCCCCCGCGACACCTCGGGCAGGCCGAACCGGGCCGCGTCCGAGGCGACCACGAGATCGCAGGCGAGCGCCAGCTCCAGGCCGCCGCCCACGGCGGTACCGGTGACGGCCGCGACCACCGGCTTCGGGAAGACCCGCGAGGTGAGGACGCCCAGCCCGGGGCCCTCGACCTCGAGCCCACCCGACGCGAACGCCTTGAGGTCCATCCCGGCGCAGAAGATCTTCCCCCCGGCCGCGGTGAGCACCAGGGCCCGCACCTCCGGGTCCGCCTCGGCCTCGGCGAAGGCGCGGCCGAGGCCGGTCATGGTCGGCCCGTCGAGCGAGTTCGCCGCGTGCGGCCGGTTCAGCGTGACGACGGTGACGGCGCCGCGGCGCTCGACCAGGACGGGCTGCTCCGTGCTCACGGGGCCGCTCACGGGGCCGCTCACGGGGCCGCCACCTCCAGCACCATCGCCGAGCCCATGCCGCCGCCCGCGCACATCGCGGCGACGGCGATCCCGCCGCCGCGCCTGCGCAGCTCGTGCACCAGCGTGGTGACCATCCGCGCCCCCGTCGCGGCCACCGGGTGGCCGAGGCTGCACCCGCTGCCGCTGACGTTGACGATCTCCTCGTCGATGTCCAGCAGCCGGGTGGTGGCCACGCACATCGCGGCGAAGGCCTCGTTGATCTCGAACAGGTCCACGTCCCCGACCTCCAGCCCGGCGCGGCGCAGCGCCTTCGGGATCGCGCGGACCGGGGCGAGCCCGGTCTCGGCGGGGTCCACGCCCACCGACGCCCAGGACCGCACGACCGCCAGCGGGGTGAGGCCGTGCCGGGCCACGGCGTCGTCGGACGCGAGGGTGACGGCCGCCGCGGCGTCGTTGATCCCGGAACTGTTGCCCGCGGTCACGCTGAAGCCCTCGATCTCGGGGTGCAATGGCTTGAGCGCGGCGAGCTTCTCCAGGGTCGTGCCCCGGCGGGGGTGCTCGTCGACCTCGAAGACGGTCTCGGTGCCGTCCGCGCGGCGCACGGTGATCGGCACGATCTCGTCGACGAAGCGGCCCGCGTCGATCGCCGCCACGGCACGCTGGTGCGACCGGAGCGCCCAGGCGTCCATCTCCTCGCGGGTCACCCCGCCGATCCGCGCGGCGTTCCAGCCGACCGTGATCGACATGTCCTGGTTGGGCGCGTCGGGACGGTCCGGGTGCGACGGGGACATCCACGCCTCGTCCCAGTCCTGGGTGCCCGGCACCCGGTAGCGGGAGAGCGGCGCCGTGGAGCGGGACTCGACTCCGCCCGCGATGACGACGTCGTCCATCCCGGCCCGGATGCTGCCCGCCGCCATCGCGACGGCGGTCAGCCCCGACGCGCAGTGCCGGTTGAGGGCGACGCCGGGGACCTCCTGCAGGCCCGCGGTCACGGCGGCGTGCCGCGCGATGTCCCCGCCGCCGTACATCACCTCGCCGAGCACCAGGTCGTCGACGGCCTCGGGGGCCAGCCCGCTGCGCTCGACCGACGCGCCGACCACGGTGTGGGCCAGGTCGAAGGCACTGGTGTCGGCCAGCGTGCCCTTGCGGTAGGTGCCGATGGCGGTGCGGCACGCGGAGACGACGACGGCGTCGGGCATGGGGGCTCCTCGCGGGGTCCGGGGCGGGGCCGGGTCGAGCCCGGTCCACCGATGCCGCGAGTCTAGGTCGACTCCGCATCTTCTGACAACTGCGTTCACATTGATATGCGCCGATAGGACCTCGTCTCATCGCCGGTGAGACGAGCACTGATCTGACTGAGAGTCTTCACCGTGCGGCGACTCCCCGCCGCCGGGCCTCCAGCAGCGCCAGGGTGTCCAGGTCCTCGGTCGCCGTGGCGAAGTACGCGATCGCGGCGTGGTTGTCGTGGCCCCAGTGGTCCCGGGTACCCATGAAGGCCATCAGCCCGTACATCGCCCACCGGCGGTAGTCCTCCCAGTACGTGGCGAGGTCCGGCACGTCCACCGCGCCCGCCCCGACCAGCGCGTCCCGGTAGTGCGCGAGGAGGTCGTGCTCCGCCGCCCGGCGCTCCTCGACCGTCAGGGCGCTCACCACGAAGTAGCTGACGTCCCGCAGCCCGCTGCCCTTGCGGGCCATCTGCCAGTCCAGCCAGATCCGGTGCCCGTCCGGCCGGAGGTAGGTGTTGCCCAGGTGCGAGTCGCCGTGCACGACGGTAGTCGGCCCCGGTCTGCCGCGTGCCCACTCGTTGAGCAGGTCGTAGGCGCGCAGGAACCGCTGCGGGTCGGCCACCATCCACGCCGGCAGCCGCTCGCGGTAGACCTCCCGGCCGAGGTTCTCCTCGACCAGCCACCAGATCGTGCGCGGCTGGTCGCAGTCGCCGGGGGTGTCCATGGAGGTCGGCAGCCAGGTCGCGGCGTGGAGGGCGGGCGCCTCCCAGAAGCGGGCGTGCAGGACGGCGAGGTCCTCGAGCCCGCGGGCGACGCCGTCGACCCCGATCCGGTGGTACGTGCTGCCGAACTCGCCGCCGAGCTCCACCAGGTCCTCGAGCACGACGAGCCCGCGGGTGCTGTCGGCGTCCCAGTCGGCGAGGTACGAGACCGGGACCGGAGCCGCCGAGCCCGCGGCGAGCTCGTGGTAGAAGCGGGCCTCGGTCCGGCAGATGTCGAAGGGGTTCGGCCGCCCGGTGAAGTTCCCCTTGAGGCACAGGTGGCGCGGCAGTCCCGCCGCCCGTCCCGCGGCGTTGTACTCCACGGCCACCCGGACCTTGGACGTGTGGGTGTTGCGCGTCTCGACCGTCTCCAGGTGCTCCACGACGGTGCCGGGATGGCGCCGGGCGAGCATCGGACCCAGCCACTGCGCGGTCAGGTCCGCGCAGTGTTCCGGCAGCGGGTCGCGGCGGCCGTAGGGCCCGTGCCGCCCCGTCATGCGGGGCTCCCCGCGGCCAGGCCGACGCGGAGCTCGGCCTTGGCGACCTTGCCGAGGCCGGTCAACGGCATGCGCTCGACGAGCTCGAGCCGCTCCGGCAGCTTCTGCACCATCAGCCCGGCACCCCGCAGCCACGCCACGACGTCGGTGAGCGTCGGTGGGCTGGCGGGGTCGGCGGGCCGGACCACCGCGCACACCAGCTCGCCGCGGTCGGGGTCGGGCACGCCGACCACCGCGGCCTCGGCGACGCCGGGGCAGGAGGCCAGCAGCTCCTCGACCTCGATCGCCGAGATGGTCTCGCCCTTGCGGAGGATGACGTCCTTGAGCCTGCCGGTGACCGTGACGTGCCCGGACGGGGCCAGCCGCACGAGGTCCCCGGTGCGGAACCAGCCGTCCGCGGTGAAGGCGGCGGCGTCCTGGGCGGGGTCGGTGTAGCCGGAGGTGACCGAGACGCCGCGGACCTGCAGCTCGCCCTCAACCTCCCGGACCGCACCGTCTCTCATCCCGCCGTCTCTCATCCCGCCGTCTCTCACCCCGCCGTCCGGCCCGACGACCCTGGCCTCCAGGTGGTCGAGCAGCCTGCCGTCCGTGGTGGCGAGGACCTCGTCGGGTTCGTCGGCCTCCTCGCCCTGGCCCTCCGCCCGGGTCCTCGGCCGCGCGGAGGGCCAGGGCGACCCCGGGCGCACCCGTCGGATGCTCAACCGGGCCTGGTGGGCGACGGCCGCGGGCACGGTCCTCACCCTGTTCGTCCTCGGCGGGTACACCTCCGGCGCGTCGCTGCCCGCCGCGCTCGACCCCGCGCTGCTGCCCGCCACCGCGGACTCCGATCTCGGGGCGGTCCTGCGCGCTCGGCTGTCCGGCCTGGTGGTGGCCGCGGTCGCCGGCACGCTGCTGGTCGAGGCGGAGCCCACCGACCGGACCGGCCGCAGCGTGCGGGGTGCGGCCGTCCTCGCCGGGGCGGCAGCCCTCGCCGTCACCTGGGCCGGGCCGAACCCCGTGACCGTCGCCGTGCTCCTCGCGGCGGGCCTGGTCGTGGGCGCGCTGCTCGCCCGACGGGCGCGGTGGCCGCGTCGGGTCTCGGCCGCCGCCGTGGTGGGCGGGGTGGCCCTGCTCGGTTCCAGTGCGCCGTTCGTGCCGGCGCTTCCCTGATCGGAGGAGATCTCGTGACGACGACCCCGCGGGCCCGGCGCACGCCCGTGCTGCGCCCCCTCGCCCGACGGGTGCACTTCCTGGCAGGCATGTTCGTGGCACCCTTCCTGGTGCTCGCGTGCCTGACCGGGCTGCTGTACGTGATCAGCCCGCAGATCCACGAGGACCTGTACGAGGGCCAGCTGACCGCGGAGCGGGCCACCTGGCCGGTGCGCCCGATCGACGAGCAGGTCGCGGCCGCGCTGGCCGGCCACCCCGAGGCGAGCCTCGACTCCGTGGTGCGCCCCGAGGCGAACGGCCGGGCCACGTGGGTCAACCTCGTGACCCCGGGGCAGGCGCCCGGGGAGATGCGGACCGTCTTCGTCGACCCGTACACCAACTACATCAACGGCGAGCTGACGACGATCGGCGGCAGGCTCCCGGCCAACGCGTGGCTGCGGCACTTCCACTCCGACCTGCATCTCGGTCCGGTGGGCTCGCTGTACACGGCGCTCGCGGCGAACTGGCTGGTGGTGATCGTGGCCGCCGGGCTGGTGCTGTGGTTCGCCAAGCAGGGCAGGCGCCCGCGGAAGGCCAAGGACCTGCTCGCCCCGTCCGTGCGCAAGGGGCCTCCCGCGGCCCGGCTGCGGGCGTTGCACGGCGGGATGGGCCTGTACCTGGTCCTCGGCCTGCTGGCGGTCGGCCTCACCGGCACGCTGATGAGCGGGTACACCACGCCGCTGTTCGACACGAGCCCGCCGCGGCTCGTCACGACCCCGTCGGCGGCCGCGGTGGACGGTGCGCCCGTCGTCAGCCTGGACACCGCGCTCGACGCCGGCCGCGAGGCCGGGCTGCAGGGCCTGCTGGAGGTCCGCCCGTCCACCGACCCGAGGGAGCCCATCCGGGTGTCGGAGAAGGCGGAGGGACTGCCCGTGCACCGCGGCGTCGTCGCCGTGGACCCCTCGTCCGGACAGCTGCTGGGCCAGGTGACCTGGGCGGACTACCCGCTCGGGGCGAAGGTCGCCTGGCTGGCGGGCCAGTTCCACACCGGACAGCTCTTCGGCCTCGCCAACCAGATCCTGCTGGCGGTGCTGGTCGTCGGCCTGCTGGCGATCATCCTGACCGGGTACCGGATCTGGTGGCGGCGCAGCCCCTACGGCAACCCGCTGACGTCCGCCCCGAAGCCCGTCTGGCGCGAGCTCGGCGTGAAGCGACTCGCGCTCGTCGCCGCCGTGGCGATCGTTCTGGGGCTCGTCGCGCCGGTGCTCGGGGCCAGCCTCGTCGGGTTCCTCGTGCTCGACGTCGTGTTCCGGGCCGTCGCGGCCCGGCGGGCCCAGGCGGCCGCCAAGCGGGCGGAAGCGGCCGAGCCCCCGCTGGTGACAGCCCCCTGACCTGCGGTGGGTGGTGCTGG
The DNA here is from genome assembly GCF_013870575.1 of Pseudonocardia pini. Lineage (GTDB taxonomy): Bacteria > Actinomycetota > Actinomycetes > Mycobacteriales > Pseudonocardiaceae > Pseudonocardia > Pseudonocardia pini. The sequence goes on along the minus strand of NZ_JACBXB010000003.1, from coordinate 33,616 downwards.
AGCGAGCACCACCCGCCGCGTTTTCACCGGAACCGGCGCCCCTCGTCGCGTCGGTACCCCCACACCGCGAGCCCGGCGGTCAGCACGATCCACGCCGCGAGCACGACCAGCGCCACCGTGCTCGGCGGGGTGCCCAGGACCGCCCAGACCACCAGATCCCGGGCGCCGCGGGCGGGCGTGACCACCGAGACCGCCTCCAGCCAGCCGGGGAACAGCATCGGGGGCAGCAGCAGGCCGCCGGCGAAGGCCACCGGGAAGAAGATCAGCTGCGTGACGGGCAGGGCCGCCTTCACCGGCAGCGAGTACCCGATCGCGAGCCCGCCGAGCAGGAACGGCAGCCCCGCGACGAGCAGCGCGACGATCCCGAGCGCGAGCCGTGGGACGGTCGTGGTCGCCGCCGTGAACAGGGCCCCGACCACGATCACCGGCACGATCGCGACCAGCGCGAACGTGGCCCCGGACAGGATCCGGCCCGCGATCCGCGGCCAGGCCGGGGCAGGCAGCGTCCGCAGGTAGGGATCCCAGGACTTCTCCCGGTCGTCCGCCACGCCGACGCCGAAGGTGAACAGGAAGCTGGACATCACCGCGAACACGGTCAACCCCACGACCGCCGCCGTCTCCTGCTCGGCCCCGTAGTCGAACGGGACCACGAAGAACAGCAGGGACAGGGCCGGGAACGCCGCCGCCGACACGATCCCGATCGGGATGCGGACGTTCTCCAGCAGCAGGTAGCGCCAGTGGAGCCTGGTCAACGACGCGCTCGTGGTCATGCGGGGCTCCCGGTGAGCGAGACGAAGGCCTCTTCGAGCGAGGCGGGCCGGACCTGCAGGTCGGTGAAGGGGAGGTCCGCGTGCACGAGGGCGCGGACCAGGGCGTCGGCGTCCGGGGTGTGGAGCTCCCAGCGGTCGCCGTCGCGGACGCTGTGCAGCGTGCCCGCGAGCGGCGGTGCCACCGGTGAGCGCAGGCTGACCCGGCTGACGGCGACCCGGCCGCGGATCTCGTCCATCGGCCCGTCGGCCAGCACCCGGCCGCGGTCGACGACCACCACGCGTCCCGCCAGCGCCTCGATCTCCTCCAGGTAGTGGCTGGTCAGGAGCACGGTGCCGCCTTCGGCGTGAAACTCGCGCACGCCGTCCCAGAGGGTCCGGCGGCCGTCGACGTCCAGGCCGGTGGTGGGCTCGTCGAGCACCACCAGCCGCGGCCGCCCCGCGAAGGCCAGCGCCACCGCGAGCCGCCGCTTCTGCCCGCCGGACAGCCCGCCGGTCTGACGGCGCTCGAGCCCGGTGAGCCCGAACCGCTCCAGGACCTCGCCCGCGGACAGCGGGTCGGCGTAGTGCCGCGAGACGAAGTCCAGCACCTCGCCGACGCGCAGGGTGTGCGGCAGGCCGGTCTCCTGGGGGGTCATGCCCAGCAGGCGGCGGTGCGCGGCGTCTCGCGGGTCGCCGCCGAAGAGCGTGACCCGGCCCGCGTCCGGTCTGCGGAGCCCGACCAGCAGGCTGATCAGGGTGGACTTGCCCGCCCCGTTCGGGCCGAGCAGGCCCACCAGCTCGCCGGGGGCGACGGCGAGGTCCAGCCCGTCGAGCGCGCGGGTGTCGCCGAAGTCCTTGACGACGGCGTGTGCCGCGGCGATCGCGTCCGGGGTCACGACGGGCCGCCGAGCAGCGAGCGGAGCGCCTCGGTGTACTCCTCGAACGCGCGGCGGCCGCGGCGGGTCAGCTCGACGTAGGTCACCGGCGTCCGGCGTTCGTGGGCCTTGGTGATCAGCACGTACTCCGCCTCCTCGAGCTTGCGCAGATGGGTGGAGAGGTTTCCCGCGGTCATGTCCAGCAGCTCCTGCAGGCGCGGGAAGGTGATCCGGTCGCCCTCGGCGAGCGTGGCGAGGGTGGCGGTCACCCGCAGCCGGGCCTGGGCGTGGATGACGGGATCGAGCTGGGGGATCCCGGTCACCGGCGCAGCTCCCAGGCCCCCACGACCAGCAGCGCCCCTCCGACGCCCACCCCCAGGACCAGCGAGTTCGCAGGCAGCCCCACGAACACCGACCCCGCCCCGACGGCCATCACCCACAACCCGGTGACGAAGTTCGGCACGTACGTCCAGACCGCCCCGCTCAGCGCGTACAGCGCCCCGACGACGAACGCGAACAACGCGGGGACCAGCAGGCCGAGCTGGGTGCCGGTCAGCCCGAGGGGCCCGGCCATCGCCCCGACCAGCACCCCGAGGCCGATCATCACGACGGGCCAGGTGAGCCCGTAGAGCATGCCCTGCTTCGCCGAGCCGCCCGCGATCCCGCGGCCGCTGCGGATCCCCACCAGCGCGCTGCTCGCGATCCCGACGACGACGAGCGCGAACGTCCCCCAGCTCGCGACACCGCCCGGCACGGTCCCGATCCCGGCGAGGAAGTAGAGGACGCCGATGACCAGCCACGCCCCGCCCCAGATCAGGAAGAAGTACCCGACCCGCGGCCCGATCCGCGCTGCGGTCTCGGCCTGCTGGGCCCGGATGATCTCCAACGCGTCCGCGGGCCCACTGGGCTCCCGATCCTCGAGCTCGTGCATTGCTCCCCCAACCAGTCTGCGATGACAGCTACTTTGTACCGCAAAGTGGATGGAGAGGAAACCCCGCCCCGACCGACCACCCGCAAGTCAGTCACCAGGGCCCGCGAGCCGGACACCCAGACCCCGCGAGTCGGACACCACAGCCCGCGAGTCCGACACCAGAACCCGCGAGTCCCCCACCCTCGACGCGCGAGTCGGACACGAGGGCCCGCGAGTCGGACACCACAGCCCGCGAGTCCCCCACCCTCGACGCGCGAGTCGGACACGAGGGCCCGCGAGTCGGACACCACGGCCCGCGAGTCCGACGCCACGGCCCGCAAGCCGGACACCAGAACCCGCGAGTCGGACACGACGGCCGGCGAGTCGGACACGACCACGTGCGAGTCCGACACGACCGCCCGCGAGTCGGACATCCCGGCTTTCGCGCCGTCCGACTCGCGCGTCGAGAGTGGGGGACTCGCGGGCGCGAGTCGTACACAACGGCGCGCAAGTCCGACGCCACGGCCTGCGGATCCGACACGACCGCCCGCGAGTCGGACATCCCAGCTCCCACGCCGTCCGACTCGCGCGTCGAAGGTGGGGGACTCGCGGGCGCGAGTCCGACGCCACGGCCCGCGAGTTGGACGTCACGGCCCGTGAGTTGGACGGCACGGCCCGCGAGTTGGACATCTCGGCTCTCGCGCCGTCCGACTCGCGCGTCGAAAGTGGGGGACTCGCGGGTGCGAGTTGGACACCACGGCCTGCGGATCCGAGACCACCGCCCGCGAGTCGGACACCCCGGCTCTCGCGCCGTCCGACTCGCGCGTCGAAAGTGGGGGACTCGCGGGCGGCTCAGCTGTCAGGTGACGGTCAGCGGGAGCGGAAGACCACCGTGCGGAGCATGACGAAGTTGATGGCGGTGGCGGTGCCCTGCGAGATCACCCAGGCGATGGAGGCCTTGAAGGCGATGTCCGGCAGCAGGTACAGCGCCAGCGCGTTCACCCCGACCGCGATCCCGAAGGTCGTGGCGTAGAGGAGGACGAACCCGGCCAGGCGCCCCCGGCCCCCGGCGGCCTCGCCGAAGGTGAACCGCTTGTTGAGGAAGTACGCCGTGGTGGTGCCGCAGATGAACGAGATCGCGCGGGCGAGCCACGTCGGGGCGTCGAGCGCGAGGATCAGGTGGTAGATCCCGAAGTCCACCAGGGCGGAGACGCCGCCGACCGCGGCGAACCGCAGCAGCTGTGCCACGAGCCCGTGCTGCGGCGGTGCCTGCTCGGCCGGGGTCGCGGTCACGGGACGAGGGTAGCGAGGGCGTGAGACGACCGGCTCACGGGGCGCGGTGGAACCGCTCGGCACGCCCCCGGTTGAGCAGCCGCAGCCACGCCAGGAACTCCCGCGGGCTCTTCTTCGTGACCAGGAAGTACCAGGCGAACCGCGGCACCTCCAGCAGCCCGATCCGCCGCATCCCCGGCTGGCTCATCAGGTACCCGCGGTTGCGGTAGGTGTAGTACCGCTTGGTCGCGTCCTCGGGATCCTGGGCGTGCAGCCTGCCTCCGAGCATCGGCTTGAACTCCTCCCCGCCCTGCGGGTGGAGGTAGGTCGGCGCGAGCGCCGTCCCGAAGGGCAGCCCCGAGCGCACGAGCCGACGGTGGAACTCCACCTCGTCCCCCCGTACGAAGAGCCGCAGGTCCGGCACGCCGATCACGTCGAGGGTCGAGGCGCGCAGCAGCGCCCCGTTGAAGAACGAGGCGATGCCGGGCAGCAGCTCGGCGTCACCCTCGCCGTCCGCCTCCAGCAGGGCCGTGCGGGTGCGGTGCCAGGTCAGGCCCCGGCGGAGCGGGAAGGCCAGCCGGTCCGGGTCCGCCTTGTCCGCGACGACCGGGGAGACGGCCGCGAGCCCCCGCCGCTCGGCGACCTCGAGCAGGGTCTCCAGCGCGGTCTCGGATCCGGCGTGCCCGTCGTCGTCGCCCAGCCAGACCCAGTCCGCGCCGAGCGCGAGGGCCTGGAGCATGCCGAGCGCGAACCCGCCCGCGCCCCCGAGGTTGTGCCAGGAGGGCAGCCAGGTCGCGGGGACCCCGCAGGCCTCGACGACCTCGCGCGCGGGCTGGTCCGGCCCGTTGTCGACGACGATCAGGTGCGCGACCGGGTGGGTCTGCTTCGCGATCGCGGCGAGCGAGTCGACCAGCAGCTCCGTGCGGTGCCGCGTGACGACGACGGCGACGACCGACCCCGGGGGCAGCGCGCTCACGAGTCGCGGCGCGCGTAGTGGTCGGCCAGCACGTCCCGCCCCTTGTAGTGGTGCAGCACCTCGCGCAGCGGGCCGAACTCCTTGATCGTGCCGTGCTCCATCCAGATCGCCGTGTCGCAGAGGTCGGCGAGGAACTCGTCCGAGTGGGAGGCGAACACGAGGACGCCGGAGCGCTCGACCAGCTCGTTGAGCCGCCCGCGGGCCTTGGCGAGGAACTCGGCGTCGACGGCCCCGATGCCCTCGTCGAGCAGCAGGATCTCCGGGTCGATGCTGGTCACGACGCCGAGCGCCAGCCGCACCCGCATGCCGGTGGAGTAGGTGCGCAGCGGCATCTCGAGGTAGTCGCCGAGCTCGGTGAAGGCGGCGATGTCGTCGATCCGCGCCTCCATCTCCTTGCGCGTCATACCCAGGAACAGCCCACGGATGATGATGTTGTCCAGCCCCGAGATCTCCGGGTCCATGCCCACGGCGAGATCGAAGATCGGCGCGACCTTGCCGCGGACGGCGGCCCGCCCGCGGGTGGGCTCGTAGATGCCCGCCATGAGCCGCAGGAGGGTGGTCTTGCCCGCTCCGTTGTGCCCGACGAGCGCGACCCGGTCGCCCTTGCGCAGCGCGATGGTGATCTCCCGCAGCGCCTCGATGATCGGCACCTTGGACTCGGTGCCGATCCGGCCCCCCGCCTTGCCCAGCACGGACTTCTTGAGCGAGCGCGACTTGGCGTCGAAGATCGGGAAGTCCACGCAGGCGCGGTCGAGGTCGATGCTCGGTTCCATACTCACACCCAGTAGGCCACGCGGGCCCGGTAGTTGCGCATGCAGAGCAACCCGACGCCCCAGCCGACGACCGTGATCACGCCGACCACGAGCCAGGACCGCGGCTCGATCCCCTGGCCGAGCAGGGGAGCGCGCACGATCTCCAGGAAGTGGTACAGCGGGTTGATCTCCACCAGCGAAGCGCGCTCCCGCACCGCCGGGTTGTCACCCAGGATGTCCACCGACCAGACGATCGGCGTCATGTAGAAGAGCAGCTGGACGACGCTGGCGATGATCGGGGGGATGTCCCGGAACCGGGTCGCCAGGATGCCGGAGAGGATGGCGATCCAGCCGCCGTTGACGGCCAGCAGCGCGAACGCGGGGAGCGCGAGCAGCAGCGACCAGCCCAGCGGGTGCGGGAAGACGACCATGAGGATCGCCCAGATCACCAGGTTGTGTAGGAAGAACAGTGTCTGCCGCCAGACGAGGCGGTAGACGTGCAGGGACAGCGGCGCCGGGAGGAACTTGATCAGTCCCTCGTTGGCGATGAAGACCTCGCTGCCCTCGAGGATGCATCCGGAGATGAAGTTCCAGATCAACAGCCCGACCGCGACGTGCGGCAGGAACTCCTTGATGTCGACCTGGAACAGCAGCGAGTAGAGGATGCCCAGCCCGAGCGCGATCACGCCCATGCTGATGCTGATCCACAGCGGACCGAGCACCGACCGGCGGTAGCGCTGCTTGATGTCCTGCCAGCCGAGGTGGCCCCACAGCGCGCGCTGCCGCCAGCCCGCCGACAGGTCGCCGAACGCCCGGGACCAGCTGCGCGACCCGGGCGCGTCGGCGATCACCGGGCGCTCACGCCCGGCGGTGCTGTCGTCCACGGTCACGGCCACTCGACGAGGGTACCGACGCCCCGACGGCCCCTCGCGAGCGGTGGCACACCGCCCGCGACCTGGGAAGACACCCGGCTAGAGGTACTGACCGGTGCCCCGGCCGCCACCCTCCGGCATCTGCCCCGGCACCTGGGCCCCGCCGATGCCCGGCGGGAGGCCGCGGCGCATCTGCTCCAACTGCGCGCGGGCGGCCATCTGCTGGGCGAACAACGCCGTCTGGATGCCGTGGAACAGGCCCTCCAACCAGCCCACCAGCTGGGCTTGCGCGATGCGCAGCTCGCCCTCGCTGGGGACCGAGTCGTCCGTGAACGGCAGCGAGAGCCGGTTCAGCTCCTCGCGCAGCTCCGGGGCCAGGCCCTCCTCGAGCTCTTTGATGGAGTTCTCGTGGATCTCGCGCAGGCGGGCGCGGGAGGCCTCGTCGAGCGGGGCGGCCCGGACCTCCTCCAGCAGCTGCTTGATCATGGTGCCGATCCGCATGACCTTCGCGGGCTGCTCGACCATCCCGCCGATGCCGCCGCCTGCGTCCTCGGCGTCGTCCCCCTGGGGCACGGTGGTCATGCCGACCGGGCGCCCGTCCGGCCCGACGACCATGACCTGCTGCTGCCCGTCGTTGTCCTCTGGTGCGGTCATGCCCCCATCATGGCCCGCCGCACCGACGGCCGCCCGTGCGCCTACTCGTTCACCAACAGGAGCTTCCCGACGACGCCGCCCGCGTCCAGCGTGCGGTGGGCCTCGGCGGCCTCGGCCAACGGGAACCGGGCGTGCACGACGGGCTTCACCCGGCCGTCGGCCACGAGCGGCCAGATCCGGTCCCGCACCCCCTCGACGACGGCGGCCTTGCCCTGCGGCCCGTCCACCGGCCGTCCGCGCAGGCTCATCGCGGTCACGCTCGCGCGCTTGGTCAGCAGCGCACCGAGGTTCAGCTCGGCCTTCACCCCGCCCTGCATCCCGATGACCATGAGCCGGCCGTCGGTCGCCAGCGCGGCGACGTTCGCCTTGAGCCCCTTGGCCCCCATGTTGTCCAGGATGACGTCGGCGCCGTGGCCGTCGGTGGCCTTCTTCAGCTCCTCGGGGACGTCGCCGTCGTAGTCGATCACGATGTCCGCGCCGAGCTCGCGGCAGACGTCGAACCGCGCGGGGTTGGCGGTGACCGCCACGCGGGCGCCGAGCGCCTTGGCGACCTGGATGGCGTGGGTGCCGATGCCGCTGCTGCCGCCGTGCACCAGGAAGGTCTGGCCCCCGCGCAGCTGCGCGAACTGCACGACGTTGGAGTACACGGTGCACGCGACCTCGGGCAGCGACCCGGCGACGACGAGGTCGACGCCCTGCGGCACCGGCAGCAGCTGCGCCGCGGGCACGGCCACCTTCTGCGCATAGCCGCCGCCTGCGAGCAGGGCGCAGACCTCGTCGCCGGCCGACCAGCCCGTGACCTCGGGGCCGACCTCGGCGATCCGCCCGGAGCACTCCAGGCCGATGACGTCCGACGCCCCGGGCGGCGGCGGGTAGTTGCCCTGCCGCTGCAACAGGTCGGCGCGGTTGACGGCGGTGGCCGCCACGTCCAGCACCACCTCGCCGGGACCCGCCTTCGGGTCCTCGACCTCGGTCCACCGCAGATTCTCGGGCCCACCGGGCTCGCCCACCGTGATCGCGCGCATGCCCCGGACGCTATTCGGTCGTCGGCCCGCGCGCAGTGGGGCAGGGTGACGGCATGCACTGGCCACAGTCGGCGCTGGTCCTGCGCACCCCGCGCCTCGAGCTGCGCCCGGACGACGACGGCGGCCTGGCCGAGCTCGTCGAGGTCGCGTACCGGGGTGTCCATCCGCCGGAGCGGATGCCCTTCATGATCCCGTGGACGGATGCGGACCCGCGGTACCTCGGACGCGGTGCGCTGCAGCACTTCTGGCGGGAGCGGGCGAGGTTCGCGCCGGAGTCGTGGGCGCTGAACTTCCTCGTCCGCTCCGAGGGGCGGGTGATCGGCGTGCAGACCCTGCGGGCGGACGAGTTCGCGGTGCGTCGCGAGACCGGGTCCGGGTCGTGGCTCGGGCTCTCGGCGCAGGGGCGGGGGTTCGGCACGGAGATGCGGGCGGCGATCCTGTCCTACGCGTTCGACGTGCTGGGCGCGGAGCACGCCCGGTCGGAGGCGTTCTCGGACAACGCGGCCTCGCTCGCCGTCTCCGCCCGCCTCGGCTATGCGGAGGACGGCTTCGAGATCCTCTCGCCCCGCGGGAAGCCGGTGCGCAACATCCGGCTGCGCCTCACTCCCGAGACCTTCCGCCGTCCGGACTGGACGGTGCAGGTGGAGGGGCACACTCCCGACCTCGCGGGTCTTCTCGGGGCCTGAGACTCGGCGTCGCAGGGGGAGCGGAGCCGTCCTCGGTCGGAGCTGTGATCGCCGTTTCGGGGGGTCCGGCGCCGCATACGGCTTCGATGGTGCAGAAGCGGTGATCAGGGCCGGGTCTCGCCGTCCGGGCTGCGAGGCGAGCGGGCTGCTCTCGGTCGGGCTGTGGACAACTCGACCGTCCTCCGGCTCGCGGCCACGGAACCGTCGGGGGTCGACCGCACCGTCGGGGCATGACCACAGATCCCGATCCCGACCGCCCGCCGATCACGGGCTGGCCGGACCTGCTGCCCGTGGCCCTGGGGATCAGCCCCACTCAGGTCGGAGCGCTGCGCAGCGTCCTGCGCGGTGCGTTGTCCGCCCGGGCGTGCAGCGGGACGTTCCGCGAGCTCGCGCGCTGGGCGAGACCGCACCGCGTGCCGTGGGACCCGCTCGTCCGCGGCCTGCGGTCCCTCGGCGCGCGGTGCGACTGCGAGGCGTTGGAGGTGGTCAGCCGAGGTTGTTCGTGCTGAAGGTGTCGCAGCGGGCGGGGTCGCCGGTCTGGAAGCCCGTCATGAACCACTTCTCGCGCTGCTCGGAGCTGCCGTGCGTGAACTGGCTCTCGTCGACCCGTCCGCCGCCGAGGTTGCTCTGGATGTAGTCGTCGCCGATGCGGGCGGCGGTGTCCAGGGCGGCGTCGACGTCGGCCTGGTTCACGTCGAGGATCAGCGGGCGACCCGAGGCCGTCGGCGTGGTGGTGGCGTGGTTGCCCCACACACCGGCGTAGCAGTCCGCCTGCAGCTCGAGCCGGACCGAACCCGAGGTCGGCCCGCTGTCACCCGCCCTGACCTGCCGGTTCGTGCCGAGCAGGTTCTGGATGTGGTGGCCGTACTCGTGCGCGACGACGTAGGCGCGCGCGAACGGGCCGCCCTGCGCGCCGAAGCGGGTCTCGAGCTCCTTGAAGAAGGTGAGGTCGATGTAGACCTCGGAGTCGCCGGGGCAGTAGAAGGGCCCCACGTCCGAGGTCGCGCCGCCGCAGCCGCCGGTGCTGACCGAGCCGGAGAAGAAGTTGGTGCGCGGCGGCTGGTAGGTCTGGCCTGCCCGGGCGAAGGCGTCCGACCAGTAGCCGTCGAGCGAGTTCACCACCGCGGTGACCTCGCAGTCGAGGTTGCTGTTCGCGTCGGCGCCGGTGCGGCAGGCCGTCGCGATCTCGGTGTTGTCCGCCGACTGGCCGCTCTGCAGCCCCGAGAGACCGTTCGGCAGCGCGAACCCGCCGCCGCTGGGGTCGCTGCCCCCGCCGCCGAGGAAGGAGATCAGCAGGAAGATCAGGAGCCCGACGATCCCGAGGCCGCCCCCGCCCATCGCCACGCGTCCCCCGACGCCGCCGCCCCCGCCGCCGCCCCCGCCCCTGCGCAGGTCGTCGATGTTCGACGTATCCAGGTCCGCGTTCTCGTCGAACCGCATCGTGCCCTCCTCCGGCGCCCGACCGGTCACCGGTGGGCCGACGACGAGATCCCACCACACCGGGTCGATCAGGTCGACACGGCTTTCATTACTCTGCAGGGCGTGTCGGACGGAGCGGCGTCGCCGCCGCAGTGGCTCGACGAGGGCGAGATGCGCTTCTGGCGCGCCTGGATCATCTCGTCCACCCTGCTGGACAACCGCCTCAACAGGGATCTTCAGGACGGGCACGGCCTCTCGCACGCCGACTACGGGATCCTCGTGGTGCTCTCCGAGCAGGAGGACCACCGCATGCGCATGAGCGTGCTGGCGGACACCCTGGCGATGTCGAAGTCCCGTCTGTCCCACCAGATCTCCCGGATGGAGAAGGCGGGCCTCGTCCGCCGGGACGGCGACGTGTCCGACGGCCGCGGCATCTTCGCCTGCCTGACCCCGGAGGGGCACGAGCGCCTCACCCAGGCGGCGCCGACCCACGTCGACGGCGTCCGCCGCTACGTCGTCGACCTGCTGGACTCCCAGGAACGCGCCGAGGCCGCCCGCTTCCTCGAGCGCGTCGCCGAAGGCCTCCGGACGATCTCCCCGCCACCCTCGACCCAGTAGGCTGCCCCACGGAAGCGTGGCAGAGCGGCCGAATGCACTCGCCTTGAAAGCGAGAGTCCCGAAAGGGTCCGGGGGTTCGAATCCCTCCGCTTCCGCCAGGTCAGAGGCAAGATCACTGATCTTTGTCCGGCCCGCATCGGAGCGTTGACAGCAACCGGTGACAGCAACCCGCCGGCACGCACCGGCGAAGGGCGGCGTTGCTCGGGTGCTCATGCACCCGGACCTTCCGATCTGACACGACGACCGGCTGAAGAAGACGTCGGGATGCCGCAGATCAGGCGCCACGATGCTCCGCCCGGGAGGGCGTACCCCGTGTTCGGACCATCGCCAGTCATCCTGAGAGCCTGTGAAGCCGCGCTGAAGGAGGCTTCGGTACGGGGCCGCGGTGCCAGGGGGCGGACCCTGCATATCAGTGGCTTTGACATGATCGCTTAGTCCCCAAGCTGGGGGCGTGCAGGGGAGTTCCGAAGCTCGACGGAAGGCGTCATCGAGTCATGGCCGCAGATGGACGAAAGCGTCAGCATAAGAGTTGGCTATGGCAGGTCGGCCTCCACCGTCACGCAAGTGGGGGTCTCACCGCGAGGCTCATTCTTATCGCTCTTGCAGTTCCGTTCGTGTTGCTGGCTTGGGTGCCAGCAGCAGCCTCGGCGCAGGAACCTCGCGTCAGTTGCGCAAGCCTCGGGAGTCAAGAGGCTGCGGAGCAGGCCGTATCGGTCGATCCAAGCCTGTTGCCTCTACTCGATCGCGACGGGGATGGCGTTCCGTGCGAGAGCGGAGTTCCGTCGCCTTCCCAGCTTGGTGTTTACATCGTCGTTGGGGCGGTTCTTGTGGGGGTGGGTTCCCTCGCGCTTCTTGGATTGCAAAGGCGGAAGTCTCGGAGCGAGGAGGAAACACTTGAGGCGCGGGTCGCGCGCCTTCAGGGCAGCCTGACTGATGCCGCTGGGGTCGTTGCAGAAATTGAGCGTGAGGTTGCAAGCAGGCAGGAGTTGCTCGCGAAACTCGAGGAAGATGCTAGAAGAGTTCGTGCGTTGACAGGAATGGATTCAGCAGAGGTCGATGCGGTGACCCAGGCTCTCAACGGCCAGCTTGCGCAACTGGAGAAGAGATCGTTGAGAGGGAGTATCGTTCTTAGCTCGATCTTCTACGTCCTCGGAATCGTGTCCGGCGTTCTCACCAATATCTTTGTCTCATAGGCAATGTCAAGCCGGCGACCGGGCTCCACTTGCGTATACGCCCATCTGTCGCGACGTTCTCCTTGTGTGTCGCTGATGCTAGTTGTCTCGCGATGAATGGATATTGCGCAAGGGGCGAACTGTAGTGGCGCTGGTCAGTGCCTCCCCGAGGCGGTTCAATGCTGCCGATTTCTCTCCGATATTGCCATGTGCGTAGACGGTCATCGTGACCTTGATATCGCTGTGTCCCGCGATCTCCCGGACAACGTGCGGAGGCACGCCGAGAGCCAGGAGTAGCGACACGGCGGTGTGGCGGAGGTCGTGGAAGCGCAGGGTTCCGAGACCTGCGGCGTCTCGGAGATCCCGCCAGTACTTCCCCAGCGTGTAGGGCGACATGGCGGCGCCGCGGCGAGTGGTGAAGACGAACCCAGTGTCCTCCCAGACCTCCCCAGCTGCGAGCTTCTCGTCCTCCTGCGTCTTGGCGTGATCGCGCAGAGCGGTCACGACAACCTCAGGCAGCGGGATCACCCGGCGCGAGGCGCGAGTCTTCGGCGGCAGCAGGACGGCGCGGCCCTTTACCCAGCTCAGCGACTGGCGAACCACGAGCCGGTGCCCGTCGAGGTCAACCGCGTCCCAGGTCAGCCCGAGCAGCTCGCCGCGCCGCATCCCGAGCACGATCGCGCAGAGGTAGAGCGCGAATAGGCGGTCGTCGGCGATGTGCTTGAGCAGCGCGCGGGCGGCGATCGGGTCGAGGCCGGCGCCGACGTCGTACTCGGGGTTCGACATCTTCACCAGCTTCGCGGCGTTGCGGCTGACCAGCTCCTCGCGGACGGCGTTCGAGAGCGCGTTGCGCAGCACCGCGTGGGCGAACTGGACCATGCGGTGCGAGAGCCTCCGAGGCCCGCCGCCGCGCCCGGTGGTCTCCTTGTCGCGCAGCACGGCCAGCAGCTTCCGAACCTCGGCAGGCCCCACCTCGTCGAGCTTCTCCTTGCCGAGCACGGGCTTGATATGTACGCGGACCATCGTCTCGTAGCCCGCGTAGGTGGTGGGCCGCCGCTCGGGCTTCACGACCTCCTCGAGCCAGTAGTCGAGGTAGTCGCCAAGCGTCTGCCGCTTGAGCGGACGTCGTACGCCTGCCTTCGCATCGCGGAGCAGGTCGTCGAGCGCTTCGCGGGCGTCCGCGCGGGTGTCGCGGTAGACGTAGCGACGGCGGCGCCCACCACCTGCGACCGGCACGACGGCCGACCCGACGAAGCGACCGTCGGCGCGCTTGTAGATCGACCCCTCACCATTCGCGCGCTTCTTCCCCGCGGGCATCAGCTCGCCTCTCGTTCGAGCTGGACGAGGCGCATGGCGTACTCGTGCACGGCGTCGACCGGGATGCGGCGCAGGTTGCCGATCTTCACAGAGGTGATCTCCCGGGCCGCGAGCAGCGTGAACACGCGGGTCCGGCCGATCTGCAACGCTTCAGCGACCTCCTCGACGGTGAGGAAGACACGCGCGATGGCCGGGCTGCTCTGCTGACTCATGACGTCCCCCTCGTGGTCCTGCGCTGCTCTCGGATGCGTTCGGCGTGGGCGATGGCGAGTTCGCGGTCGGCTTCGTTGCGATGGCCGATGCCGACCAGGTGCCAGTCGTTGACGACGATCACGGGCTCGTCGGCGGGGTGGCCGAGCTGGTCGAGCTGCTCGGCGAGGCGCCAGGCGCGACGGTCGCCGCGGATGACCCGGAAGGTCGTCGAGTAGGCGCGGCTCTTGGTGAGGAAGTGGCCACGGAACCCGAGCATGTGCGCCCATTTGCGCAGGTTCAGCTCCGCGTACTGGGACAGGCCGCCGAGGTGCCAAGCGGTCTCGATCAGCCGTCGGTGGTGGTCCGCCAGGGCCATGCGCTCGAGGTGGGCCAGCGAGCGGATCGGGCGGTCGGGATGACCGTCGCTCTTGCCGGTGCCCTTGGTGGCGTACTTGGCGATGTAGCCGGCCAACCGGGTGTCGGTGATCTCGCCGGCCTCGTCGGTGACGGCGTCGTGAGCGATGGGAGTGATCTCGCGGAGGTCGAGTTGCGCACCCCAGCGCAGGTTCAGCGTCGTGCCATCGGGCCGCTCGACATCGAGGGCGGTCGCGGTGGCGGCTTCATGGATGGCGTCGCGTAGACCCTCGGCGGTGATCCCGGCTGGTGGTGGGTCGGTCGGCCCGTCGGGTCCGTCGAGGCGGAGGGCGGCGTGGAAGTGCACGAGGCCGCGGCGTTGGTACTCGGCGACCTTGGCGTAGGACAGACGCGCGACGGTGCCGAAGCGGCGGCCGGAGACGCCGAGGCGAGCGGCCAGGGCGCGCCGGAGCGCGATGGCGAAGCGGTGCCAGAGCTTTCCGGCGTGGGCCTGCCAGAGCACGGCGGCTTCGTAGTCGTACGTGTCCTGGTCGATCGCGCCGCCGATGTTCGGGTCGTTGGCCTGGTGGTGAGCCCCGCAGGAGCAGGGGATGACACGGCCGCGGGCGGACAGTCGTCGAGTGTGGACGTGCCCGAACGAGGGCGCCGTGAGCGTGAGGAACAGTCGGGGCCGATCGGTGACGGTGTCGGGCACGTGGTGCTCGTTGCCAGCGAGTCCGGCGCGGATGAGGTGGAAGGCGTCGGCGGCATAGCGGTCCGAGCAGGCGGGGCAGACGGTGTCGCGGCGGTTCCCGCACGGCGCCCAGACCTCCCCGGTGCGCTGCGCGAGGACGGTCCCGTCGGGAGTGGCGACGGTGGACGAACCGCGCAGCCGGACCGGGTGCGCGCAGCCACCGGTGGCCTCGACCCGAGCGCGCCAGGTGGAGTAGTCGAAGGAGCGGAGCCGCTGACTGACGGTGGCGCTCACTTGGCCCACCACCAGCTCGCGCGGGCTTCGTACGCCCACTCACCGCTCAGGCCGCGGACGATCCAGACCTCGGCGAGGACGGCGGCGGCGCAGGCGGTCCAGAACCAGCCGGAGCCGGTGCCGTAGACCAGCCAGACGACGCCGACTGCGACGGCGAGCAGTGCGGTGAGCTTGAGCCAGGTAGCGACTGCCCACCCTGTGACGGCCCACATCACGCCGCCCCGTTCTCGGGCAGTGCGCGGACGGGCGGGTGGATGGCGCAGCGCTCGACGAGCTCGTCGATCTCGTGGTCGTCGACGTACGCGGCGCGGAAGCGGACGGGCAGTCGCGACCCGGTGTCGATGACGAACCCGATTCCCGCGTGTGCGGGGTCGCCGGGGATCTGGTCGGCGAGTGCTCCTCGCTCGCGGGCACCATCGCCGAGCACCATGTCGACATGGGCGGCGGAGGTGACGCCGAGGCAGATGCGGGTGGTGAACAGCTCGCGGACGTCGACGACGTCCTTGGTCGGCTCCTGGACGTAGCCCATGACTGTGGTCAGGGTGGCCCGTGCCTGGGTGAGGATCTCGGCGAGCAGGCGAAGGGCCTCGCGGACGTCGCCGCGTTCGCCGTAGGCGGTGAGCATCGCCATCTCGTCGATCATGATCACGTTGAGCGGGGTCTCCCGGCTGACCGTGAGGGCCCGGTCGCCGTCCATAGCGGCCTGGCGAGCCTTCATCTCGTCGCGGGCGTCGGTGAGGAGGTCGATGGCCTCGCGGGCGGTGGTGGCGTAGCGGTGGAACAGCCGCGCCCCACGTCGGGTCTCGACGCCGCCCTTGAGGTCGATCATGTGGACGCGCACGAGGCCGTCGCGGATGGCGGGCCCGAGCGCGCACAGTGGGCTCCAGATCAGCGAGCCCTTGCCCGAGCCGGACGCGCCGGCGGTCAGGAAGTGCTTGCCCGGCAGCCTGATCGTGAACGGGTCGCCGTACTCGTTCTCCCCGACGTCCAGGGCGTGGAGGTCGACGTCGGCCGTGTCGGCGGGGATCTCCGGGGCAGGGATGACGCGGTCGAACGGCATGACCCGCTCGACGACCACCGCGAGGACGGCGGGCCTGATTCGCGTAATGGCGACCCGATGTGTGAGCAGCGCGTCGGCGAGGGCCTCGGCGCGTTCGGTCCAGGTGCGCAGGTCCTGACCGCGGGCCATGCGGACGTACACGGTGTCGATCGAGGGCGTGGACGAGCGGACCCGCAGCACGCGGGGGACGGTGACCTGTCCGGTGCGGCGGTTCTCCCGGGCGAGGTCGCACTCGGCGAGCACGCCCGCCCAGCGGCCACCGGCGTAGGCGGTCCAGCGGCGCCGGGTCGAGCGCAGACGTGGGGCGAGGAACCGGTCGAACGAGGGCGGGTGACCACGCCGCCAGCTCACGACGGCGAGGATCAGGCCGCCGACGATCGAGCCGGTGACGATCGGCCCGAGCAGGACGAAGCCCGTGACGATCGCCGCGGGGACGAGCAGGAACAGCGGGTGACGGCACAGCCACGCCAACACGCGCCATTCGCGGCCGGTGGACCGGTGCGAGCCGCGGCCGGGACGGGTGCCGACGGGGTGCACGGGGGTCAGGTTGTGGAAGGTGACGGAGCGCATGGGGATGGGCCTCACGGTGTGGGGGATGGGTGCCCCGCAGGCCGGTTGGCGCGGATCCGGCTGTCGGCCTGCGGGGCGTGACGGGGTGGTGCGTCTACTCGCGGAACGTGGCGCGGGAGGCGTCGAGGAGGACGACGAGATGGGCCACGGCGCGGGTGAGCTTGTCGTGGGTGTTCTTGAACCCACCTGCTCGGAAGGGGATGCCGCGCAAGGCGCTGCGCAGTTCCCGCATGGACTGGTCGAGGTCTTCGATGGTGCGGTCGACGTTGAGGCTCAACGGGTTCTCCTTGTCAGCGTCTCCATTCGCGGGAGATCAGTTCGGCCTCCCACTTCTTGGCGCCGGAGGCCATGACCTGCATCGACTGGCCGGCCTTCTTGGCAGCGGCCCGCAGCTCCTCCGGAGTCGGGGTGGACCAGTGGGCGACGGCGCCCTGGCTCGCTTTCGCAGGTGTGGCGTCGCCGGCCTTGGCGGCGAGGCGTTCGGCCTCGACGAGGGCGTTGCCGACCATCTGCAGGGCCCGCCAGAACTCGCCGTAGCGGCGCAGCGCGCGCCGGTTGACCGGCTTGAGCGTGGCGGCCACGTCAGACGCCCTTGCGGATCGCGGCCTGAGCGAGACGGAGCCCCTCGGCGACCCCGGCCCGCCACGCCTGCTCGGTCGGGATCTCGACGGCCTCGATCCGGGTCCACTTGCGACGCTCGCGATCGAGTCGCCGGACCAGCCGACCTGCGCCGGAGGTCTGGCGAACCCGACCGTTGACGACTCGGCTCATCACGCACCCACCTGCGTCCGGGCATCGCGGCAGGCAACGCAGATCCCGTCGCCGGAGCAGACGACACATTCGGGGGCCTCGATGGCGGAGCAGTGGTTGACGGCCTTGGTTCCGTATCCATCGCAGGCGTCGCACGCGCCTGATCCGGAGCATTCCGTGCAGCTCATGGGGGTGCCTTTCTGCCCGGTTTCGGGCACAGGGGTAGCCAGGCCGGCATTCCCGGCGATTGTGGAAAGGGGGTGGTTGAGGCCGCAGATTCGGCGGCGGTGCCCTGCTCAGCGATGTTCTGGCGGGCGGCGGCCAGCTCGGCGACGACGTCGACGAGCGCATCCCGCAGGCGGGTCAGGTCGGCGAGGTGGCCGTAGACGGTGATCTCGCCACCCTCGCCGTCGATGCGGACCGTGGCGCGGTCGTCGGTGGGGTAGAGGCGGTGGCTGTAGCGGGTGGTCTCGTAGACGTGGGCGTGGGTCTCGACGCGGGTCGAGGGCAGGTAGTCGGGGCGGCTCACTTGTCGCCACCCCCGCCGCGCTGGACCGGTCCGCCAACCGGCTTGAGGCCCATCGCCTTGAACGCGATCCCGGAGCTGACCCGGCCCTGGCCGTTGTCGATCTGGTACGGGTTCAGCTTGGCGTCGAGCAGCTCGACGCGGACGTCCTCGCCGAACCCGTCGCCGGGGTCGGTCGCGAGGGTCACCTTGATCTCCTCGCCCTTCGGGGCCCGCTCACCGGGCCCGACGCGCAGCTTCGCGAAGAGCGCCACCACGAATTGTGTGACGCCCTGCTGGTCGGTGACGGGCATGAGGCCGCCCTTGCCGTCGTCGCGCATCTTCGGGGCCGGGGGCTCCACGACAACGAGCTTGTAGCCGTTGAGGTTGACGGGGATGTCTCGCACGAGTGCTCCTTGATCGGTGGCTCCCGGCTCTTCCGGGGTGCTTCGACCGTAGCATGGGCCGCCTGTGCGACTTAGTCATGTTGGGCAGGTATTGACATAGTCCACCCAGGTGGCCTAGTCAGGCTATGCGGGGGCACGTAGGGTGAACGGCATGCAGGACTTGGATCCCGACGACCCGCGCCCGCCGTACCGGCAGGTGGCGAGCGCTCTACGTGCAGCGATCCTGACACGTTCGCTCAAGCCTGGTGAAAAGCTGCCGTCTGGCCCCGAGCTGGCCAAGCGCTACGGCGTCGCCCGCATGACCGCGCAGCAGGCCATCCGCGTGCTGCGTGAGGAGGGGCTCGTCGTCTCTCGGCAGGGGAGCGGGGTGTTCGTGCGCGAGCGCACCGAGCGTCCGGTCGGGCTCCGGCCACACATCGAGCGCGCGTTCGAGGCTGAGAAGGTCACCGTCGACTTCGCCGGGTTCTCCGGCGAGACCCTGCATGGCGCGATGTCCGAGCCACTCGACAAGATCCGCGCCGGCCAGGTGCGCCCCGAGTCGATCAGGGTTCGGATCCTGGTCCCGGACCCCGCGCAGCCGTGGACTCTCCCGGCGACGGTCGACGGGCTCGCGGACAGCCCGGCGTTCCGGGCACGGGCGACCGGAATCATGCAGCGCCACACCGAGGCCGTCGTCGAGGCAGTCAACGAGCTCGGCGAGCTCGGTCTTGTCGCCGATGCCGCCGCGGAGGTGCGGGTCGCGCCCGCGGTGCCGCTGTTCAAGCTCTACGTGATCAACGATGCCGAGGTGTTCTTCGGCTACTACCCGGTCCAGGAACACACGGTGAAGCTCGACGGCGACCAGATCCCCATGTGGGACCTGATGGGCAAGGACGCCACGCTGTTCCACCACAGCGCCGACAGCGACCCAGACACCCTCGCCTCCCAGTACGTCGCCCAGTCGAAGATGTGGTTCGACAGCGTGTGGGGCAGCGTCGCGCGCCCGTTCGCCCGATGACGCTCGCCCAGCTCCTCGCGGAGCGCTGCCATGTCCTGCTCGACTTCGACGGCCCGGTCTGCGCGGTCTTTCCCGGCGACCGAGGACGGGAGTCCGGCGACGCGATGCGCCGACTGTTGGGCGACCGTATGGCGCATCTCCCCCCGGAGGTATCCCAGGCCGACGACGCCTTCGTCGTCCTGCGCTACTTCGACCAGCACGAGCCCGAGCTCGCCGAGAAGGCGGAGCAGGCGTTCGCGGCGGAGGAGGGCAGGACGGTCCTGACTGCCACCCCGACACCCGGGGTGCTCGACGCGATCAAGGCGCTACGGGGGAGTGGTCACACGATCACCATCGTCAGCAACAACTCCGAGTCGGCGATCCTGGCGTTCGTCGAGCTGCACAGGCTGGGCGACCAGATCGAGGGCATCGTCGGCCGGACTCGGTCGCGCACGGAGGACCTCAAGCCGAAGCCCTATCTGCTCCGTCGAGCGCTCGATAAGCGGGCCGCCGCGCCTACCGAAGCTGTCCTCATCGGCGACTCCGTGACCGACATCCAAGCAGCCCGAGCCGCCGGAACCGCTGTAATCGCGTTCGCCAACAGACCGGAGAAGGAACCCACCCTGAGGTCCTACGAGCCCGACATACTGATCAAGCTCATGGAAGAGCTCGTTAGGTCGAGAAACGAGAGCACCCGCCCGGGGGCCGAGGATTTAGGGTAAGGAGGGGAGCTTTAGCAGCCCTATCTCGCGATACAGTGAAGGTACTGCCAGTGACTGAGTAAATCGATCTTCTTGCGTGTTAATTTCACGATCTGGCGACGCACCAACTAAGCTGGCGACTAGTTCTCTGAGGATATCAATGCTTGACACAGGCGCGCACTACTATCGCGCAGACTTTCAGGTTCACACCCCTCGTGACACGAATTGGGCAGGCGCGCGTGCTATTACCGAGGAGGACCGGCGTGCTTACGCGGAAGAGTTTGTATCGGCATGCCGAACGAGGGGCCTTCAGGCAGTAGCCATAACGGACCATCACGATTTCGCCATATTCCCGTTTATCCGAGAGGCGGCGGCGTCCGAAGTTGACGCGAATGGTGTCCCGTTTCCCGTTGTCGATCGACTAGTTGTATTCCCTGGGCTAGAACTGACTCTGGCTGTTCCTTGTCAAGCAATTCTGATTCTCGATGCTGACTTCCCTGAAGAGAAGCTAAGCTCCGTGCTTGAGGCGCTCGCAATCGCCGAGACCGATCCGACTGCTGAGCGCCTACCTCCGGTAACGCGACTGGACCACATTCAATCGTTTGAGGACCTGTATTCCACCCTCGATACGCGTCCTTGGTTACGAGGACGCTACACCGTATTCCCAAACGTAACTGATGGCGGTTACAAGACTCTGATGCGTTCCGGGATGCACGCCAAATATAAGAGTATGCCATGTGTCGGCGGCTACCTGGACGGCACCGTAGATTCGAAGGCCAAGCCCACAAGCGGTAATCGTAGAATCTTTGATGGGCTCGATACCAACTGGGGTGCGAAGCGGATCGGATTGTTTCAGACATCTGATTCCCGATCTAGGGATTTCAAGGACCTCGGAAAGAATTCTTCGTGGGTGAAATGGGCTGAGCCGACCGCTGAGGCTCTTCGGCAAGCTTGTCTAGCGCAAGAGTCCCGCATCTCGCACGTCGAACCTGCGTTGCCGAATATCTTCATATCGGGCGTGCACGTCAGTAATAGCTCGTTTCTTGGGCCTTTCGATCTCGCGTTCAATCGCCAATATAATGCCCTTATCGGGGGACGTGGAACAGGGAAGTCAACGATACTCGACTACATCCGATGGTGTATTGGAGACGTCCCGACAGGAACTTTTACAGATGAGGGCGCCCCGTCGGCAGATGCCAGGCGTCAGCGCTTGATCAGTGCCACGCTGGCCAGCGTGGATGGCCAAGTCGAGGTAACTTTCGTCCTTAATGGGATCGAGCATATCGTGCGGCGATCGGCGAAATCCGGGGAGATGCTCCTCAAAATTGGCGCTGGTGAGTTCGCGAGAGTCAATGAGATCGCCGTCCAGGCACTGCTTCCTATTCATGCCTACAGCCAAAAGCAGCTAAGTAGCGTCGCAGTTCTCCCCGAGGAGCTCACCCGTTTCATTACAGCACCCATCCGGCAAAAGCTTCAGGACAAGGACGACGCCACCAGTGATACGGCGAATCGTCTTCGTCAGAACTATGCCGCACTCCGACGATCTCGTGCGGTGGCGGGTGATATACGTCGAGCAGTAGCGAATGAGCAGTCTCTGCTAGATCAGGCAGCATACCTCCGCCGATCACTTGCCGGGCTCTCTGAACAGGATCAGAAGATTCTCAGCGACCGACCGATCGTGGACGGTAGCCGAGAGGTAATTGCGTATTGGCGTCGTTCTGCAACGGGTCTGGCTGATCGCGTGACTGCCACTCTCGGCGAAGTTGACAGGCTCATGGAGCAGCTACCCGCACCGACGCACGACGCTCCAGGTGAACTTCTGGTCGCGATGGAGAGAGCGCGGGAAAGCCTTATCGACACCGCCAATCAGATCAGAAGCGTTCTGCAGCCTGCACAAGCGTCGGTCGCTGCCGCGGTTAGTGGTGGCGGGAATGTTGGTGAGGCGCTCGTGGGCGCGGAGGCCATCCTTGCGGAGCTTGATTCACACTACGAGGATGTAAAGAGTCGGTCGGCCTCGCAGGAGCAACAGCTCACACAGCTGGCGGAGATCGAGACTCGCCGCATGACTGCTGCAGAACAGCTTGTCGCGCTCCGTCAGGAATCTGAGGTGCTCGGGAATCCGGAATCAATTCACCGAGAGTTGCGACAGCATCTAGTGGATCTTTACGCGGAGCGATCCGGGCTGCTTCTTGAGCAATGTCGCATAATGACTGAGCAGTCTGAAGGTCTCTTAAAGGCTGAGGTCATTCGCGGGCAAGGACTAGAGCAGGTGGAAGTGCGTTTCCGTGCACTCGCATCTGGATCGGGTATCCGAGCCGCTCGCTTCGAGGGTCTATTTGCTGCATTAGCGGCGGAATCGTCGCCGCTCGACACTTGGGAAACGGTTCTGGGCGAACTTGAGCAACTGACTATGCTCGATGAGAGCGTTGAGCTGACGACAGAGTTGACTCCAACTCTGTCAAGGCTCGGCTTGCCCGTAGCGGACCAGCAGAGACTACGAGGTCGGGTGACAGTTGATTCGTGGCTCGATCTGGCTCTCACGCCAATTGAGGACAAGCCAGTCTTTTCCTATCGAACGAAGGAGCAGGAGTACATAGAATTTGCAGCGGCTTCAGCCGGCCAGCAGGCGACCGCCTTGCTTCGGGTGCTTCTTGCGCAGACTGGTATGCCTCTACTGATTGACCAACCTGAGGAGGACTTGGACAGTCAGATTATCGAGGACGTTGTGACATGGCTCTGGGAGTCGAAGTCTCGGCGGCAGGTTATCGTCGCAAGTCACAACGCGAATCTTGTGGTGAACGGTGATGCCGAGTTGGTCGCAGTCTGTGACTATCGACGAGCAGGGGATCAGTCAGGTGGGCGAATTAAGCTAACAGGCGCAATTGACGTCGCTGAACTGCGTGACGAGATCACGCATGTGATGGAAGGTGGCGAAAGAGCGTTCAAACTGCGTCGAGATAAGTATGGCTTTTGAGCCGGTAGCTCGGATCGGGTTCGGTAGGCCTGCTTGAGCTCGCGAAGCGGTCATTACGGGCGTGGGTTGAACTTTGGTAGGACACGCGCGGCTGGATCCATGGTCGTCGGGGCGGCCCTCCTGGCGATCCCTTGGCCCTGCCGACCGACGGAGGTACCAGTCGAGCCTGGTCTTCCGTGTGCGGACATGGTGACAAGATTGCGGAGCAGTTCGGCTGCGTGGCGTCGATGCGTCACCCATCAGCTGAAGCCGGGGTGTCACCGATCAGGCGGGGCCCGACAGCGGCGTAAACGCTCAGGGGTTCAGAGTTTCTCTACCTGATCAAGCGGCTGGCGCCGGGCCGGGGCATGCGGCCTCCGGCCGGTCCCCGGCCCACGACGACGCCCACTAAGCGCGCATGGTCCGCGGCTAGCTGACGCAGGGGCGACCGGTAGAGTTGGCGGCGTCTGCTTGAAGCTCGAATCCAGGAGGCCCGCGGGGTGACCGAGGACTTCCGGGCGCTGGCTCGACGCCGCCTTGATGAGGCGCAGGCTCTCTACGATGTGGGCATGTGGTCTGGTTCGTACTACCTGGCAGGCTACTCGGTGGAGTGTGCCCTCAAGGCATGCGTGCTCAAGTCGATCAAGCGCTATCACATGCCGGATAAGGCGTTAGTCAATGAAATGTACACGCACGATCTGCAGAAACTGGTAAAGATCGCAGGCCTTGAATCCGCCCGAGGCTCCTTCGCTGCCAGTCGCCCGGCGTTCGCAGCAAACTGGGCGACCGTGAAGGACTGGAATGAGTCCAGCCGGTACGAGACCTGGACAGCTCAGGATGCGGAAGATCTGCTCGCTGCGATCAAGGAACGCGGAAGCGGGGTGCTGGGATGGATCAAGAGGCATTGGTAGAGAGTGCTCTTGAAGACGGCGCCCGCCTCGACGTCGAGCTTAATCGCCGTGGGATCATGCTTGAGGCGCCCATCGTCGCCTACGATCTGGATGCGGGACGATGGGCTCTGCTGTTTGGCTTCTCGGCCCGATTGTCCCGGCGCCAGATTTACGAGCAGGCGCAGAATGCAATTCAAACGCTAGGGCTACGACTTGAGTTGGATCACATCGTTCTGGTCAAGGACTCAGATCCCGGTATCAAGGAGCTGAGGGAGCTCGCTGGTAGCGTTCGCCGAGCAAGCTGGGAGAGCTCGACTCCGTCGGTAGAGATTGCTGGGAGACAGTTCAGTAGTCCACAAGTCGTTCGCGTCAGTCCGCTCCAATTTGAGGAAGCAGTGGGGCAGGCCCTTCGAAGCGTCCTGCCTAGCGGATTTAGACTTCAGCGTGGCTACGAATTTCTTCCGCCAGTATCCGACGCCGATATGATGGTCCGTCGACCCCGACGAGTCATCGAAGTTGACTACGTTGCCGTGACGGACGGTGCGATTGTTCTCGTTGAAGCAAAAGCTTCGCGCAAGCCGCTCTTGAGTGAAAGGGTTCTATCCGCACTGGGGCAGCTGACTTACTTTCGCCATGAATTAGGTGGTGGTCAGCCAGTCTCGCTGGTGCTCGTTTCGATGAGTGACTTCAGCGGAGCTGTCAGACGAGAGTTCGAAGGTATTGAGGGATTTGTCCTTGTGGCCTGGTCAGTTGGTCAGGACAGATCGGTTCTCGCGGAAGCTGTTGCGCGCGCGGCGAGTTCTGGGGCGTAGTTGATCTTACGCGGGTCAGATCTTAGAAAAGGTTGTGTCATACTCGCTGGCCATCCGGACGATCATGCTGGCGTAGAAGAACGGGTCATCCGGTTGGGGTGCAGGGGTCTTGCTGACCACTTGGACCGGGCCGCCATCATTGCGGAAGTCCAGCACAGTGACGCCGATGCCGTCGAAGCCGACCTCGGAGGAGGCGGAGCGGCGGGGGATCTCGCTGACCTTGGTCAGGAGTCGCTCGGTGTCGGTCGGCTGACGGTGCTTGGTGAACTCTGGGCGGACGCGGGCATCGTCCTTGGGGTTCTTAACGGAAGATAGGAACTCTTTGGCGGCGTTAACCTGGACGTAGGCGATGGCGAGGGCCTGCTTCGAGGCGCCATGGATGCACAGGTGCGACGAGTTGAGCTCGTCGTAGATCCGGGGAAGCGCCTTCACGTGGGCGGTCATACACGCCTTCGCCTCGAGCGCGATGAGGACGGCTCCTACGGGTGCGATGCGGAGCTCGGGAAGCGCCGCGAGGACGGCCTGCTCCTCGGGGTTGAGTTGGATGCCGAAGCGGTCGACAAGGCTGGCGAAGGTTGGGCCACCCTCCTCGGCCGGGCTTGCGGGCCGGGCGATGACGAGGTCGAGGTCCTTCTTCCTGGACGTCGAGAAGTCGCGCATCGTGTGGTTAACGCCCAGAACAACCTTCCCGTCCGCCGCATGCGAGCGAAGCAGCGAGGACGTCATGAGGAGGTCGAGCGCGATGCCCCAGCAGCCGACCTTGGAGTGTCGGTCCGAGCGGGAGTTGTACTGCCAGCGGACGCCCCACTTGTCGGGCGCGGCAGGGGTCTCAAGGAAGCGCACCAACAGGTCAGGCCCGTACATAGTGTGACGAGCCTAGCCCCAAGGATCACCAGGGCCAGGCTCGCCACGCCACGTTCGTGTTCAGCTCAGGGGGACGGGTGTGAGCTCCTGCTGCCCTTTGAGCGGGTCCATGAAGGCCACGTGTTGGGCGATCGCGTCCCGGAATCCGGGGTACTGGCCGAGGTTCCCGGAGTGCAGTCGTTTCTGGAAGCCGGCCGTCGCCCGATGGGAGAGGCTCGTGGCGTCGTCGAGCGTCAGCAGGTCTCCGAGGTGGGAGTAGGGCTGGAGCTCGGGGAACTCGGTGACGTTGACGGTCCACACGGCGCCGTCGCGGCCCCACGCAGCCGAGGGCCAGGCGCGGTAGCGATGCCACTCCCGCGACTCCATGTCGAACGTGCCGGGGTTCTGCAGCCGGCGCGCGATCCACTCGGCCACGCGGACGGTGACCGCATTGCCGACGAGCTTCCATCGGGGGCCGTTGCGCCTGCCGAGGTCGGCGGGAGCCGTCCAGCCCCGAGTGAAGCCTTGCAGCGCCTCACCGTCCTCGATGCTGGGGACGACGACCTGCGGCCCATCTGTGCGCTCAGGCAGCCAGACGGCAGGCGTCGAGGGGATGCCGATGGTGGAGCCGCCCTTGAAGGTCGGGGTGGCGTCCTGCGCCCATCCGAGGCCGCCGCGGCCCTCTGTCCAGTAGAAGCCGAACGCGTCGGAGCGAAGCGCTGCGACGTCGAGCTCGACGCCGGTGTCCGGGAACAGCACGGCCCGCGGGTCCTCGCTGCGGGAAGCGAGCAGGATGACGCGCCTGCGGCGCTGAGGTACTCCGGTGAACCGGGAGTCGACGACTCGGTAGGCCCAGGAGTAGCCGAGCTTCTCGAGCTCCTTGACGAGGTAGGCCATCGCCTCGCCGCGGTCGAGCATGAGCATGTTGGGCACGTTCTCGATGAGCAGCCACGGGAGCTTGTGCTGTCGCGATTCGGCGAGCTCGAGCATCTCGAACAGGTGCGAGACCAGGCCCGATTGTTTGCCGCGGATGCCCGCGGTTCTCCCTGCTTGGGAGAGGTCGGTGCAGGGGAATCCTGCTGCGACGAGGTCGAGGTTCTCAGGTAGATCTCGAAGCGTTGCCACGTCGTCGTAGAGGTCGGCGTCGGGGAAGTTGGCCTTGAGGACCTTCTGCGCGGGCTCCCAAACCTCGCACAGCAGCGTGGTGTCGAGAGCGCTTCCCAGCACGTTGTGAAAACCGAGCTCGATGCCGCCAATGCCAGCGAAGAGGCCGGCAACCCGGAAGGACGTCGACATGCTCAGATCTCCTTTCGGCGTGCTCAGCCAGCCTACAAGTCGGGGCTGGGGCCGCGGCCGGCGCCGCGCTGCTGCTGAGCTGTGGGTCTGTGGACATGATCACCATGCTTGAGAGCACCGACAGTTCTGGACTGCTGCGGGCAGTTGTCCACAGACGTGCCCTCGCCGGGCGGGCAGATCAACAGGATGGTGGCCCGCGCCGTCCCGACGACCTCCACGAGGGCTACCACACGGCCACCCGCGGGCGGCGCGTCAGAAGTCGGCCGGAGGTGGCGTGTCGGGCCGCCCACGGGCGGCCGCGTGGTTGGGCTGCGCCAGGTCGACGGGACGGCGCTCTTCGCGTGGCTTGCTCACGCTGGCGGGGAGTCTCCTAAGCCGGAGGTCCTTGGTGATCTTCTCTGGTGGCGTCTCCTCGATGAGGCACACAAAGTGCTCAAAGTATGGTCCATAATTGCCTGCTCGCTTGCCGCGCTCAACTTCGACAAAAGGCTGCATTGAAGCCCAAGCACGCTTGGCACGGAAGCCAAAGATGGAGATCGCAGCTCTCTCGTCGATGACTTTGAAGGCGACCAATGCGCCAATCGAGTCGAAGAGAGACTTCACGTGCTGAAGATTGTCTGCTGCTTCCTCAGGTAAGTCAGCGTAGCCAAGTCCTGGGTCGTAGCCTTTAAGTTCAGAATTGACGAACCTCTCGCGCTCTAGGAATTCAGTTGAGCGAAGCTCGCGAATCAAGTCGATGAGGAGTGGCAATTGATTCGATAACCGCATCAAGGATGCTTGTCGGTATGCTAGGTAGCCTGAGACTGCTAGGGCCAAGAAGGCAACGATAAGGGCTGGCAGGGCAACTGTCTCCTGCATTCAAGCTCCTCCTTGAGGTTGTCTCGAAGTGTGCGCGCCTCCTGGCGATCGAGGACCACCGGTGGGTCGCCTTGAGGAGGCAAGTTCCGCCACGCGCGCAATCGAGGCTGCTAACGATGCGTGACGTTGTTCCGAGTAGCGGATGACGCTCCCCGCTCGTTGGAAGGGTAAACCGTGGACTCGCCCGTCTGGGTGCAGATCGCCTCGCTTGTGGTCGTTCTGCTCGCGCTACTTGTCAGCACGTACCAAGTCTTACTCGCACGCCGCCAGACCAAGTCGCTACAGCAAACCACAGAGGCTGCCCTCACGGCTGGGCAGGCTGAGGCACGCCATCAGATCCTCTACGCCAACCCAGATTTGATGGCGTGGCACCTTCGCACTCGTGGCTGCGAAGGCCGTGACGAGCAGGATAATCGGCGGAGGTACTTCATAATTCAGAAACTGATCTCAGACGAGGCCCTTTTTATAGGCAATCTTCGCGGCTTTATCAGCGACGAAAGCTGGCATGGCTGGATTGACGTTGTCAAGCAGGACGCGTGCAACCCCGAGGCGCGCCAGATTTGGCCGGAAATTCGATTCATGTACGCCGAGGAGTTTGTTCGGCACATCGAGGCGCTCCACGGCGAGATCAAAAGTGTCAGCATGTCGGAGCCTGTCACCGTCGACGCAGAGGTCACCGCTGATCGGCTCCGCGCGGAAGGCTCGCGGGAGAGCTGCTGAGTCTTGATCTCTGCGCCGAACGATGGGTGCCCCGTTCGACCGGCCCGTGGCAACTGACAGCAACCCGTGCCGCAACCCGGTCCACTCAGCCCGTCCCGAGCCGAACGCCGATGAACGGCTGAGCAGCCAGAACGCCGCCTTGACCAGCGGCCCAGCGCACCTTGAAAGGAGCGTCACGAAAGTGACCGGGGGCTCGAATCCCTCCGCTTCCGCCAGGTCAGAGGCATGATCACTAGTCTTCACGTCTCTCGCGCCGAGTTGTTGACAGCAACCCGTCTTCGACAGCACTCGTCACGTCCAGTGATCTCTGCTGATCAACGTTGCGGGAGGACACCGGCAGGCGAGGGTAGGTCGATGAGCGGCTCAGACCTGAGTCGGGACGCCGATTAGTAACCCGCCCTGCGCCCTTACCCCTCTCCTTGACCACAGACACGACCGCAATCGATCCTATGTGGAGCGATGCGAGCTTGTGACCTGCGGATACCGAGATGGCTCACCCGACGGCCAGCCCAGGAGGATGCTCGCTGACCGGCCTCGAACCGCTTGCACGGACGCCTGCCGGGCGAATTCTTAGTGTCCATCTCGCGACTGGCCGCGGGAACGAAGTGCAGGTCAGAACGTTGCCGTCGACAAGTTACCGACGAGTTGTCCTGACTCAGGCCTGATCAAGAGCGCCTTCGGCGCGTCCGGCGGGGCTGCGGCCTTCGGCCGGTCCCCTCCGGCCCCACGCACCTCAGGTGATGGCCAGTTTAAGCTCAGTCATCGATCCCGAACTCCTCTAGAAGGATATCAATCTCCAAATTCTGGTCCTCAAATAGGTATCCCTCGATGTCGAGATGGTCAGCTGTATCGCCCAGATCGTGCAGCACAGAATGCGCTGAAATGGGCTGTCCGTCGGGTGACAATCCCCGGATCTCAACACCTCTGCGAGTTAATGGGCTCAAATCAACAACATTCTCGACCGTGCATTCTTCAATATGCAATACCTCGAGTTGATTAAGATTGAGCAGGGAGTCAAGCCGATCAATAGTGCAGCGCTCAAGCCGAAGTGAACGAAGGTTCCGTAGTGTCCCGATGAAGCGGAAGTCGGGAAGGTGTTCTACGTCGGAAATTGTGAGCTCGCTGAGAGAATCAGCCGCGTCTGCGATCCCCCATAGACTCTCAAGCTCCGGGCAGTCTCGAACCACGAGACGCTGCAGCTTTGTTAGCGACCCAAGTCCGTTAACCTGGCGTAACTCGAGGCATCGCGACAGGATTAGCGTGCCCAAGGAAGAACTATAGCCGAGCGAACCTGTTGAACCCACCCCGCACCTGCCGCCTAGGTCTAGCCGCTGGAGCCGCCCAAAGTTCCGTAATATTCTCGGACTAGCCAGAGCAAGTGAATCATGGATGCGAAGACTTCGTAGATTGACGAAGTTCTCGATACTGTCTGAAGATAGCTCAACTGGTATACCGTCGATCTCAAGGACGGAGAGGTAGCGCGCCTGTGCTAGACCCTCGATCAATTGAAGATTGGGGCAGTTGACTAGACGGAGACCTCGCAGTCGGCTCATGTGGGGAATTAGCTGAAGGCTCACGATCCTAGGGTTATCTCGTATGGCTAAAGAAACGAGCGCGCGTGACGCGTCTAGAGGCTCGAGCTCTTCTCCTCCAATTGGTCCACTGAACGAGCACTCCAGGCTCTTGATCTTCTTCACTGACGACAGTCCGCCTAACACGTAAGGGTCGGACACCTGTAGACGCCACTCGTGGCCTTCGGCTCGATTTAGGACAGTGCATGCATAATCTGTCGGATCAAATAGACCCCAGAGGCTAAGGAGAGCTTTGCGTATCGACGCCCGAGTATCAAGTGCCGCGTTTTGAAAGATGGCGTTGCTGGGAGGAGAACCAGCGATCGCGGCACAATTGAGCGTCGCTATGGCCGTCCGCTCGCTTAACGACCGGACGTCGGTCGGCAATATTTTGAATACATCGTCACCCAAAGTGGCGAGAACACGCGCACTCTGAAGGGATGATGGCGGGGTCAATGAAGCAACGTTGTCGTATACGCGAGCCTTTAGCTCAATACTGTACTCCTTCGTCACTTCGAGACAGCTGACTGCCAAGAGATGCAGGTAAGACTTCCGTGCCTTCGAGATTCGTGCTTTCGAAGATTGAGTCAGAAGCTGTCCTATTATAGCCTCCGCTTCCTTGGGTCGGGCGCATCCGCAAGCCATGACAATAACCTCGCGGTATGAGTCACGCGTCGAATTCTTGAGCAGCTCCTCGATGGAGTCCTCTTCTAGACAGCGTATCGCCGCAAGATATTCCTGAAAGCTCTTATGAATAAAGTCCACCCTGCCGGGCGTTGGTTCTCTTAGGACACCTGAGCGCGCAAGCAGCGCTCTATACGCTTCCTCTCCGGTCAGATCAAGGCCAGGCATCTCTTTGATTGTCTTGCCAACCTTGGCTACAACTCGACGCTCGTCAGCGTCGGCTTGGCCGGTCAAGGTAAACCAATAGGCTAGTGCGCCAAGAACAGTAATCATGTCTTCGTACTGCATGCCGACTTCAGCCATTGGAGGCGCATCGTACGCGACTGTCCTCTCGTGGTCGCGTCGATAGAGGAGCATCTCAAGCGCGGTTCTATATATGGAGATTCGACTTTTTGGAAGCTGCTGCCGACGCTCCCAATTGAGCGCGCAAAGTAAGGCGCACAGCAGCGGGTTCGAGGCCAATTGGCGTAGGGGATGGCTTCTCGTCAAAGCGGCCAGCATGGAACGACGGAATGCGTCTGCTTTCTCTATTGCATGCTCGTCAGGATCCTCCCGAGAAATGGCGGAGTGCCAATGCGAGACAAAGGATGCGACGTGCGCACGGGACATTGGTAGAAGGTCGGCTGAGACGAAACTTAAGCTGTTTAGCCAATCACTTGGAGTGGCCGACGGGCGAGATGTCACTACGATTGGAATGCCTGGGTAGGACTCAGCTACTGATTCGATCCACCTCCTTAGACTTGGCCGACGGTCGGCAGGAAATTCGTCGACCCCGTCAAGTAATATCGCTCCACTCCCCGACTCGAGGACGTCGTGAACCCAGCCGTCCGGCGATCGATCTGATACATGTCGAGGAAGGCTCTTGAGGAGTTCTTGTGGCCCTGGAAGGTCTGACTTTGCGAACCTTCGGAGCTCGACCAAGAAAGGCGTAACCTTGTTCCAATGGTATAGTTGCCTCGTATGAGACTTCGTAACGCTCTGAAGCGCTAGCCATCTTAGAAGCGTAGTCTTTCCGGACCCTGCCTCCCCGCGAATGTATAGATACTGACACGATGCCACCGCGTTCTCGATATTGGTCTCGTGGCCCAACTCGACAACTTGGCCAGGTGCTTTCGCTGCTGTATCGGTCTCACTCTCAACTTTTGCGTCGAGAGTGAGGCCGATATATGCAATATTCAGTGAATACTTCCTACTGGGTCCGAACTGTGTGACTCCAAAGATCTCGACTCGATCCAGGAACCGAGTCATCTCGCGGTCGAACGTAAGCTTGAATTCCTGACTTCGAGTTAGTGCTCGGCGGGACTCGCGTCGTGGCATCCTCTCCAGGACTTCACGAAGGAGCGAGATTATTTCAGAGTCTCGCGCGAGCAGCTCTTTAAGTGTTCGCCCTTGAAAGCTCGGTAGAGTGATGGCGATCTCAGCAAGGTGTGCAACTGTCTCGCGGAGGATTAAGTCGAAGTACTCCTGAGCGTCGACTGACAACAGGTGGTTGGCTTTCGTTTCGAATACAATTTTGGACAGAGACGCAATTATGGCGTTCTCGTCGAGGTTCGCAGTAAGGACGGCATCGTCCGAAAAATGTCTTGACTCAAGGACATCGGCAACACCGTCGAGCGCGGCGAGTCTTTCATTCTCGGGCAACCTTGCGAACTCTACTTCGACGAATGGCTCAAGACGCTCCATTATTACGTTGGTCAACTGGAATAGCTGCCCATCGAGTCTTCGCCATGCTTTCAAGCCAAGCTCGCGCTTCGTTGCAAGCTCAAAAAGTGTCATCGAGCGTTCTGCTCTCGATAGACGTCCAGCGAGCAAATTCTTGCCAACCTGAGTGGCGATCGCTGTAGCGATCCTCAAGAGGGCAGTCTCAACTGGAGTTGCCACGTGCGTGCCTCACAGTCAGGAGGGCGACCTGGTATCAGCAACTAAGCTATCGTATTGATCGGGGATCGACTAGGTCTCCAGGCGGTGCCGTACTGGTATATGGGTGTGCGCGGACATTTCGAGGTTCCGCTAGTTGTGCGCCGTTTCCAACTTGGTAGTGCACGAGCCCTCGCCGGCGGGCAGATCAACAGGACGGTGGCCCGCGCCGTCCCGACGACCTCCCCGAGGGCTACCACCCGTCCACTCGTGGGCGGAGCTGGCGTAGGTCGGCCGGCGGCTGCGTCGAGGGCCGCCCACGAGCGGACGGGCGGTCGGGCTGCGCCAGGTCGACGGGACGGCGCTCGGAGGGCAGTGTGAGGGCGTGGCGGGGCCACGCCGGGGGACAGCAACCTGACAGCAACGCGTGTCGCAACCCAGTCCGCTCAGCCCGTCCGAGCCTGTACCCCGATGAACGGCTGAGCTGCCAGAATGCCGCCTGACCAGCGGCGCAGCACACCTTGAAAGCGAGAGTCCCGAAAGGGTCCGGGGGTTCGAATCCCTCCGCTTCCGCCAGGTCAGCGGCATGGTCGGGACCACAATGCCCCACCGCCCCTCTTGACCTTCTTCTTCTGTCATGCTGGGCGTCCGTCGACGGGGAGCATGTGCCCTGAACCGCTCCCCGGCTGCGGAGAGACCCGCCCGTGTCGACCCCCCCGATGCGGAGTGGGGCTCCCGAGGGTGCCTGAGCCCGGGCCCTGCCTGGCGCCCTCCGTTAGCGGACCCGGGGTTCGACGAGTCCCTCCAGCATGGCGCGCACCCCGATCGGCCGGTGCCCCACCACCTTCTCGAGCAGAGGGTCGGTGACGGCGAACTCGCCCGCTCGGGCGGCGCGGAAGATGCCCAGCGTGAAGTCCGCGGCCGGGGCGGGCATACCCGCCGCGACCACCGCGGCCTTCCACTCCTCGTCGGGCACCACCACGCGCTCCACAGGCCGGCCTGTGAGCTCGCCGAGCAGCACCGCGACATCCGCGAAGGTCAGCATCTCGGGGGCGGTCAGGGGCGCGGTGACGCCGTCGAGCACGCCCTCCTCGGTGAGGGCGACGACGGCGGCCTCGGCCAGGTCGTCGTGTGCGGTCCAGGACACCGGGCCGTCCTCGGGGAGGGCGAGCCGTCCGGTGTCGAGCGCGGCGTCGACGTAGTAGCCGATCGTGCTCGCGTAGAAGCCGTTGCGCAGGGCCGTGAACGGGACGCCGAGGCCCGCCAGGTGTTCCTCGGTCGCGGCGTGTGTGGGCTGGGCGGCGAAGAGCGAGGTCGGGGAGGCGGCCTGGT
>NZ_JACBXB010000039.1 GCF_013870575.1 Pseudonocardia pini | reverse complement strand
GGAGCTGGCCAAGCTCGCGGAGGCGATGAGGGCGCAGCGTCAGGAGCTGGGCGTGGTCGTGCGCAGGCTCGCCGGCGCAGGGTTGTCCCCGGCCCAGGTCGCGAAGCTCGCGGGCCTGCACCCGGACGAGGTCACCGAGATGCTCGGCGAGCCCAGGCCGCGGCAGCGCTGACCCAGCGCCGGGCGGACCCCCAGCGAAGATCGCGAGTTGCGTGTTCTCAGCGCTGCGCCGACAGCGCTGAGCGCACGCAACCAGCGATCTTGCCGCGCTGAGAGCACGAAACGTGCGATCTTGAGAGCGTCAACACCGCCGGCTCAGCCCGCGACGCGGTGCAGCAGGGCGGACATGTGCGGCTGCAGCGGCTGACCCTCCATGGCCCGCTCGTCCACGTACGCGAGGTCGCCCTGGTTCACCAGGCCGTAGAGGCGCCGCGCGGCCGTGACCTCCTTGGCCGACGGCGTGCGGACCACGGCGTCGGTCTCGATCTGCCAGGAGCGCAGGTCGCCCTTCTCGCCGAACCAGGCCTCGATGATCCCGGTGGCGTGGGCGATCAGGACCTCGAGCGAGCCGTCCGGCTGCGGGCGCCAGAAACCGGTCTCACGGGCGGCCTGGCGGATCACGCCGCCGTCCTCGTCGAGCAGCCAGGCCCGGGCCTCGTAGGACACGAACGGCCGACCGTCGTGGGCGAACACCAGCTGCTGTCCGAAGTGGAACGGCCCGTCGATCGTCGGGTAGACGACCTCGCCGGTCCCGCGCCACACGCCGATCAGCGGCAACAGCCCCAGACACTGGTCGTGCAGGCTCGGGCCCTGCCGGAGGTTGGCGGTGTCGTCCGGGACCGGGAGGTCCGTCCACTGCGGCCGGTTGCGCTCCGGCGAGTCCGGCGCGGCGTTGGCCGGGCCGGTGATCGTGGTGGGCACGTCGGGTTCGGTCATGCGGAGGGCTCCTCCGGGGGATCCTCGGTCGGGGCGACCGCGAGTGCCGCGGCCGCGTCGGGGGCGGTCGTGAAGAGTCGCCGTAGCAGGGCGCCGGTGAAGGCGACGGTGCCCGCGCTCGCCGCGATCAGCAGCACGGTGAAGAACCAGTGCACGGCGCGCGAGCATAGTCCCGTGCACAGCACACCGCCCCGGACACCTCGCGGTGGCCGGGGCGGTGCGACTCGAGACGATCAGCCGACGGCGATCTCCGTGCGGTGCAGGCCCGGGCTCGCCGGGGTCAGCACCGACTCGCCGTTGCCGCGCCGGGACAGCGCCCGCACGGTCCAGGTGCCGGGGGCGGCGAAGAACCGGAAGTCACCGGAGGCCGAGGACACGACCTCCGCGGTGAACTCGCCGGTGCCGTCCAGCAGCCGGACGAAGGCGCCGCCGACGGGCTCGTCACCCGCGACGACCCGCCCGGTGAGCACGGTCTCCTTGGTCAGGTCCGTCCCCGCAGGAAGCTCGACGGCCTGGTCAGGCGCGCCGCACATCAGTGGGCGCCCAGCTCGATCGGGACACCGATGAGCGAGCCGTACTCGGTCCAGCTGCCGTCGTAGTTCTTGACGTCACCGTGGCCGAGCAGCTCGCGCAGCACGAACCACGTGTGCGAGGAACGCTCGCCGATGCGGCAGTACGCGATGGTCGACTTGCCGGCGTCGAAGCCCGCCTCGCCGTAGAGCGCGGTCAGCTCCTCGTCCGACTTGAAGGTGCCGTCCTCGTTGGCCGCCTTCGACCACGGGATGTTGATGGCCGACGGGATGTGCCCCGGCCGCTGCGACTGCTCCTGCGGCAGGTGGGCGGGCGCGAGGATCTTGCCGGAGAACTCGTCGGGCGACCGGACGTCGACCAGGTTCTTGGTGTCGATCGCCGCGACGACCTCGTCCCGCAGGGCGCGGATCGAGTTGTCGGCCGGCTTGGCCGAGTAGCTGGTGGCGGTGCGGTCGGCGACCTCGGTGGTCAGCGTGCGACCGTCGAGCTCCCACTTCTTGCGCCCGCCGTCGAGCAGCTTGACGTTCTCGTGGCCGTACAGCTTGAACTCCCAGTACGCGTACGCCGCGAACCAGTTGTTGTTGCCGCCGTACAGGACGACCAGGTCGTCGTTCTTGACGCCCTTGGCGGACAGCAGGGCGCCGAACTGCTCCTGCGTCGGGATGTCGCGGCGGACCTCGTCCTGCAGCTCGGTGGTCCAGTTGATCTTGACGGCACCGGGGAGGTGGCCGCCGTCGTAGGCGGTGGTGTCCTCATCGACCTCGAGGAACACGACGCCCTCGGTGCCCAGGTTCTTCTCCGCCCAATCGGCGGTGACCAGGACGTCCTCGCGGCTCATTGCAGTCACTCCTGTGTGTCGGTGAAAAGTCGGTGAAAGAGTCGGTGCAGGGTTCTCAGGCGCGTGCGGTGCGCACGCGGGCGAGCAGTCCGTACATTTCGCAGCCGAGGCAGAAGCCGAAGGCGGCGTTGAGGAACGCGGCCATCAGCGCGAACGCCGTGGCCACGATCCCGAGCACGGTCAGCCCCGAGAGGTAGCCGATCGCGCCCAGTGCGGCGAAGACGAAGCCGACGGTCTGGCTGAACCGGACCGGGGCCGCCTCCTCGCGCTCGGCGGGCGGACCCAGCCGCGGCACGATCGCCTTGCGGTAGAGCACGCCGTACGGGGCGAAGCGCATGCCTGCGAACGCGGCGAGCGCGAAGACCAGCGCCTGCGCGGCCGCCAGCCAGCCACTACCGCTGACCAGGACCAACGCGAGCACGACGGTGGTCACGGCCGCGGCGAAGCGCACCCCGCGCGGGTCCAGCGGCGGATCGGCCGGACGCACAGCGTCGCCCGAGCTGTCCGGTGTGGACATGGGTCTCTCCTGGATAGTCCTTCGAGGGAACGGGTTCAGGAGTCCCGACACAGGCAGCCTGCGACGCGGCACAGATCGACTGCGCGGCGTCGGGTCAGCGGCCAGTTCACGGGGGCGAGGGTAACCGAAACGTGCACGTTACTCCGCATGCGTCCCACGATATGGACGCAGATCACGCTCTCGGTACCCCGTGGAGGGCCTCGGTGAGCTCCGCGTGCCGCGGCACCCCCGAGATCCGCAGGACCTCGCGGCCGGTGCGGTCGAAGCCGACGGTGGTGGGTGTGCGCAGCACCGACAGGGCCACGGCGACCTCGGGCCGGTCGGCCACGTCGATCTCCACGTGCCGGACGTCCGGCTCGGCCGCGGCCAGCGCGTCGAGCATGGCGGCGGTCTGCCTGCACGGCGTGCAGATCGGCGAGGACAGCTGCAGCAGCAACACGCGCTCGTCCGCAGTGGGCCGCGCGTCCGCCAGCACCCATCCGTTCGGTGAGGTCGGCTCCGTCACCTCGCGCACGCGGCCGGACCGGCTGCGGAGCACGAACCCCACCGCGGTGGCCACGGCCAGCACGGCGAGCACGACCACGAGACCGGTACC
This sequence comes from Pseudonocardia pini, assembly GCF_013870575.1. Lineage (GTDB taxonomy): Bacteria > Actinomycetota > Actinomycetes > Mycobacteriales > Pseudonocardiaceae > Pseudonocardia > Pseudonocardia pini. The sequence goes on along the minus strand of NZ_JACBXB010000039.1, from coordinate 11,868 downwards.
GCTCACGTCACCGCCAACCCGCGCCGTCGCCGCGATGTTCCCGGCGGGCTCAGCCGGTGGCCGTCGAGCCCGCGGGGGCCGCGCCGATCACGACGTCCGCGGTCTCCCCGGAGATCTCCAGCGACCCGTCGCGGACCTGCAGCTCCGTGGGCACGACCCCGAGCGGCAGGCCGCCCGGGTCCACCCGCAGGGCGAAGGTCTCCCGGACGAGGGCCGCGGCGGGCTCGGGCAGCGCGTCCCCGGAGGAGCTGCGCACGTCCCGCGGCACGATCCGCATGGTGCCGTCGGCGACCTGCAGCTCCGCCAGCACCACGACGGACTCGGTCTCGCTCCCCAGCGGCACGTCGCCCGCGATCCGGGCGACCGACTCGGGGTCCAGCGCGCGCATGGCGGGATCGGCGCCGTCGCCGATGGCCTCGGCGATGCCGTTGGCGTCGACGTTGCCCAGCGACAGCCGCTCGACGCCGGGCAGCATCCGGCCCAGGTCGTCCGTGCCGACCCGCACCGAGCCCTCGGCCGTGCCGACCCGCAGCCCGGGCGTCCCGGACCCCAGCAGGCCGGAGAGCGGCGCCTCCACGTCCCGCAGCTGGGCCCGGAGCTGGACGCTCTGCAGGTCGCCCACCTTCAGTCGCTCGGCGGTGAGCTCGATCGAGCCGTACTCGCCCGCCACCGCCTGGGTGAGGAAGGGGAAGCCGTTGATCCGGACGTTGGGGTCGTCCGCCAGGCCGAGACGGTCCCGCAGCTGCCGGGACACGACCGACTCGGCGGCCGCCGCGGCGGCGTAGTCCGCGGCCACCAGCACCCCGGCGAGCACCAGCACCGCGACGATCAGGCGTTTCAGCACAGTGTCCTCCGGAAAGCGTGACGCGACTCGCCAACCTAGAGACCCGCACTCCGACGACGTGCACCGGGACCCGGGCACGGGGGGTGATGCCGCATCGATCCGCAGGTAAGCGCCATGATCGCGACGGTCCGGACGGGTGACGGCGGCCGTGACGCTGCGGCGTTCCTGCAGCGCACGGGCCCGCCGATCGGCGTGAGCTGGGTCCCGAGGGTCGTGTTCCGCGCCTCGTCTTGTCTATTCTTGACCGATCCGCGTGACGGACCCGCCGGGTCGCGTGGTGCAAGCGGAGGTCGCCGTCGCCCACCGTGACCAGAATCGACGGACGCCGGGCGTGGCGTCCGCGATCTCTCCGGTGGAGAGGAGGCAGCGGTGGAACTGCTACTGCTGACAGCGGACGCGGACCCCGGGTCCGTGCTCCCCGCGCTGACCCTGCTCCCGCACGGTGTCCGGACGGCCGCACCCGAGGTGGCCGCCCTGCTCGACGCGGGGCCCCACGACGCGGTCCTGGTCGATGCGCGATCCGACCTGGTCGCGGCGCGGAGCCTGTGTCGCCTGCTGGGCAGCACCGGGACCGACGTCCCCGTCATCGCCGTGCTCAACGAAGGCGGCCTGGTGGCCGTCTCCGGTGAGTGGGTGGTCGACGAGATCCTGCTCCCGTCGGCAGGCCCGGCGGAGGTCGACGCGCGGCTGCGGCTGCTGAAGTCCCGCCCGGGGGCGGACGCGGCGAGCGCGGGCGGTGCGCTGGTGCTGGGTGAGCTCGTGATCGACGAGGCCACCTACGCCGCCCGACTGCGCGGCAGGCTGCTCGAGCTCACCTACAAGGAGTTCGAGCTGCTCAAGTACCTCGCGCAGCACGCGGGCCGGGTGTTCACCCGCGCCCAGCTGCTGCAGGAGGTCTGGGGCTACGACTTCTTCGGTGGCACCCGCACCGTGGACGTGCACGTCCGGCGGCTGCGCGCCAAGCTCGGCCCCGAGCACGAGCAGATGATCGGCACCGTGCGCAACGTCGGCTACAAGTTCGTCCGTCCCGGCCGTGCCGGGCTGGGCGTACCCGCCGGCGGTCTGTCCGACGACACGTCGGACGACGGGGAGGACGACGGCGACCGAACCTCGCTGCGCGGCCTGCACGCCGAGATGAACTGACCCACCTCTCCGCCCACGACGGCACTCCCGCTCACACCTCCTGAGCGAGAGTGCCGTTCGTGCATCCGGGCGCGGGTAGGGTCGGTGTCGTGAGTGCTGTGCGGACCGTGGCCGAGGTCGATCCCGCGAGCGCGCAGGCCGTGCGCGCCCTGGCCGAGGCGGCCACCGCGCTCGACGGCCGGGAGCCGCTCTCGGAGCAGTTCCTCATCAACCTCAACGGCCGGGCCCGCCCCCGCGTGGTGCACCTGCTCGCCGAGGCCGACGGCGCCGTCGTCGGGTACGCGCAGCTGGACCGGACCTCCGCCGAGCTCGTGGTGCACCCGGACCACCGCCGCCGTGGTGTCGGCGCCGCCCTGCTCGCCGGGCTGCTCGAACGGGCCCCCGAGCTCGACGTGTGGGCCCACGGGGACCTCCCCGCCGCCGCGGCGCTCGCCGCCGCCCACGGGCTCACCCGCAACCGCGTGCTCTGGCAGATGCGCCGCACCCCCGAGGCCGGGTCGCTGCCCGCACTCTCCGTGCCCGAGGGCGTCACCCTCCGCCCGTTCGTGGTCGGCCAGGACGAGGCCGAGTTCCTGCGGGTGAACAACGCCGCGTTCGCCTGGCACCCCGAACAGGGCGGCTGGAGCGAGGACCAGGTGACCGCACGCGAGGCCGAGGAGTGGTTCGACCCGGCCGGTTTCCTCCTCGCGGTCGACGAGCAGGGCACCCTGCTGGGCTACCACTGGACCAAGGTGCACCCCGCCACGCCCACCGACCCGTCGATGGGCGAGGTCTACGTGCTGGGCGTGGATCCCGCAGCTCACGGCAAGGGTCTGGGCCGGGTGCTCACGCTGGCCGGCCTGCACCACCTCGCGGAGCGCGGCCTGGACACCGTCCTGCTGTACGTGGAGTCGGACAACGCGCCCGCCGTGCGCGTGTACGAGAAGCTCGGCTTCGGCGTGCACACCGCCGACGTGATGTACCACCGCGGCTGACCGCGACCGACCGGACACGGGCCGTGTCCGACCTGATCACGGTCCCGTCACGCTCCGGCAGCCGCCGGATGACCGTCATTCCTCCGGGCGACGTGTTCATTCCACGTTCATCTTCCGTGGGTCGGGCGTCCACCACGCCCGCTTAGCGTTCCTCGCCGAACGGCCGAGACGGCCGCACGAAGGCCGGCCTCGGCCGAATCCGAACCACGGAGGAACCTGTAGTGAAGACCATTCGCCCGAGCCGCGCCCGCGTGGCCGCCGTCGGCGTCGCCGCCACCGGTGCCCTCTTCCTCGCCGGCTGTGGCGCGGCGAACGAAGGAGGCTCGTCGACGGGCGGTGCGACGGACTCCTCGGTGTCCGGCACCATCTCCGGCGCGGGCGCCAGCTCCCAGCAGGCCGCGATGCAGGCCTGGATCGCCGGGTTCACCGGTGCCAACGGCGGGGCCACGGTCAACTACGACCCGGTCGGCTCCGGCGGCGGCCGCACCCAGTTCGTCGAGGGCGGCACCGCCTTCGCCGGCTCGGACGCCTACCTCAAGGACGCCCAGCTCGAGGCGGCCCGCACCCGCTGCGGCGGCTCGGTGATCGAGGTCCCGAACTACGTCTCGCCGATCGCCGTGGTCTACAAGCTCGACGGCGTCAGCAATCTGAACCTCTCGCCCGCCACCATCGCCGGGATCTTCGACCGCAAGATCACCACGTGGAACGACCCGGCCATCGCCGCGGACAACCCCGGTGTCGCCCTCCCGGCCTCGCCGATCACCCCGGTCAACCGCTCGGACGAGTCGGGCACCACCGAGAACTTCACCGAGTACCTCAAGGCCGCCGCCCCGGAGGCCTGGCCGCACGAGGCCGACGGCGAGTGGCCGGTCCAGGGTGGCGAGGCCGCGCAGGGCACCTCGGGCGTCATCGGCGCCGTGACCGGCGGCAACGGCACCATCGGCTACGCCGACGCCAGCCAGGCCGGTCAGCTCGGCAAGGTCAACGTCAAGGTCGGCGCGGACTACGTCGGCCCCACGCCGGAGGCCGCCGCCAAGGTCCTCGAGGAGTCGGAGCGGGTCGCCGGTCAGGGCGACACCTCGTTCGCCTTCGAGGTGAACCGCACGCCGACGGCCCCGGACACCTACCCGATCGTCCTGGTCTCGTACCTGCTCGCCTGCCCCCAGTACCCGGACGCCGCCCAGGCGGACCTGGTCAAGGCGTTCCTCACCTACGTCGTGAGCCCGGAGGGCCAGCAGGCCGCCGCGACGGCCGCAGGCTCGGCGCCGCTGTCCGACACGCTGCGCCAGCAGATCACGCCGGTCATCGGCGGTATCAAGGCCGCGGGCTGACCCCGCTGCTGCACATGCGGTAGGGGCCCCGGCCGCCGTCACACGCCCGTGACGGCGACCGGGGTCTCCGACCGTCGGCCCCCCGCCCGCCCAGCCACGAGGGAATGTCGTGACCACAACCGAAGTCCGGCCCGAGCCGCGCACCGCCAAACCGGTCACGCAGCTGGGCGACCGCATCTTCGCCGGATCGGCGAAGGGCGCGGGAATCCTGATCCTCGTCGTCCTCGCGGGCGTCGCCGCCTTCCTCCTCACGGAGGCCTTCCCGGCGATCGTCGCGCCCGCCGAGGATCTCCCCGGGGAGCAGAACCTCCTCCTCTACATCTGGCCGCTGCTGTTCGGCACGCTGCTCAGCGCGGTGATCGCCCTGGTCGTGGCCACGCCGCTCGCCGTGGGCGTCGCGTTGTTCATCAGCCACTACGCCCCGCGCCGGATCGCGCAGGGCCTCGGCTACCTGGTCGACCTGCTCGCCGCCGTGCCCTCGATCGTCTACGGCCTGTGGGGCGTGGGTGTCCTGGCCCCCGCCTCGGTGGGCCTGATGACCTGGCTGAACACCTACCTCGGCTGGATCCCGCTCTTCGCGGGCCCGGTCTCGGCCACCGGCCGCACGATGCTCGTCACCGGCCTCGTGCTCGCCGTCATGATCCTGCCGATCATCACCGCCGTGGCCCGCGAGGTCTTCCTGCAGGCCCCGCGGCTGCACGAGGAGGCCGCACTGGCCCTCGGCGCCACCCGCTGGGAGATGATCAAGATGGCCGTGCTGCCCTTCGGCCGCTCCGGACTCGTCTCGGGCGCCATGCTCGGCCTCGGCCGCGCGCTCGGCGAGACGATGGCCGTGGCGATCGTGCTCTCGGTCTCCGGCGTGGTCACCTTCAACCTGGTCAGCTCGGGCAACCCCAGCTCGATCGCGGCCAACATCGCCCTGCAGTTCCCGGAGGCCTCGGGCCTCGGCGTGAACGTGCTGATCGCCTCCGGCCTCGTGCTCTTCGTGGTCACCCTGGCGGTCAACATGATCGCCCGCTACATCGTCAACCGTCGCAGCGAGTTCTCCGGAGCGAACTGATGTCCACCGGAACCGAACGCAACGACCTCGAGACGCAGGGACCCGAGCTCGACATCCCGGCCACGCCGGAGCTGCTGCCCAAGGTGCAGGGGAGCCTGCCCAAGGGGACGGCGTGGGGCATCCTCGCCGCGTCGGCGGTGGTGGTCGGCGGCATCCTCGCCGCCACCGGCTTCAGCATCGGGCTGTGGGTCTTCCTCACGGTCGTGCTGTTCGCCGTCGCCACGTACGTCATCTCGCGGGTCGTCGAGGGCCCCCGCAAGGCCACCGACCGCCTGGTGACCGTCGTGGTGGGCTCGGCCTTCGCCATCGCGATGATCCCGCTCGTCTCGGTGATCTGGACGGTCATCTCGAACGGTGTCGCCCGCTTCGACGCCGCCTTCTTCACGAACTCGATGCGCGGCGTCGTCGGGGAGGGCGGCGGTGCCTACCACGCCATCCTCGGCACGCTGATCATCACCGCCCTGGCCGCCCTCATGTCGATCCCGATCGGCATGCTCACGGCCGTCTACCTGGTCGAGTACGGCAAGGGCAGGCTGGCGCGGGCCATCACCTTCTTCGTCGACGTCATGACGGGCATCCCGTCGATCGTCGCGGGCCTGTTCGCCTACGCGCTGTTCGCGCTGATCGTCGGCCCCGGTGTGCGCATGGGCTTCGCGGGCGCCGTCGCGCTGACGGTGCTCATGATCCCGATCGTGGTGCGCTCCACCGAGGAGATGCTCAAGATCGTCCCGAACGAGCTGCGCGAGGCCTCATACGCACTCGGCGTCCCCAAGTGGAAGACGATCCTCAAGATCGTCATCCCGACGACGGCGGGTGGCATCGCCACCGGCATCACGCTCGCCATCGCCCGGGTCATCGGCGAGACGGCGCCGCTGCTGATCGCCGTCGGCATCACCACGGGCGTGAACCTCAACCCGTTCGACGACCGCATGGCCACGCTCCCGGTCTTCGCCTACTACTCCTACGTGGCCCCGGGCATCCCGCGTGAGCCCTTCCTGGACCGGGCGTGGACCGCGGCGCTCGTCCTGATGGTGATCGTCATGCTGCTCAACATCATCGCCCGGATCATCTCCCGCGCGTTCGCGCCGAAGACTCGCTGAGGACTGGACAACATGAGCAAGAACATCGAGGCCAAGGACCTCAACATCTACTACGGGTCCTTCCGCGCCGTCGAGGGCGTCAACATGTCGATCAAGAAGAAGACGGTCACGGCCCTGATCGGGCCGTCCGGCTGCGGCAAGTCGACCTTCCTCCGTTCCATCAACCGCATGCACGAGGTCATCGCGGGCGCCCACGTCGAGGGCAGGCTCGAGCTCGACGGGCAGGACCTCTACGGCCCCGGCATGGACCCGGTGATCGTGCGCCGTCAGATCGGCATGGTCTTCCAGCGGCCGAACCCGTTCCCCACGATGTCGATCTACGACAACGTGATCGCGGGCATGAGGCTGAACAACAAGAAGGCCAAGAAGGCGGAGTTCGACGACACGGTGGAGCGCTCGCTGCGCGGCGCGAACCTGTGGAACGAGGTCAAGGACCGGCTGGACAAGCCCGGCTCGGGCCTGTCCGGTGGCCAGCAGCAGCGGCTCTGCATCGCCCGCGCGATCGCGGTGCAGCCGGACGTGCTGCTCATGGACGAGCCGTGCTCGGCGCTGGACCCCATCTCCACGCTCGCGATCGAGGACCTGATCAACGAGCTGAAGAACGAGTACACGATCGTCATCGTGACCCACAACATGCAGCAGGCGGCGCGGGTCAGCGACTTCACCGGCTTCTTCAACATCGAGGGCACCGGCAAGCCCGGCAAGCTCGTCGAGATGGACGAGACCAAGACGATCTTCAGCCAGCCCAAGCAGAAGGCCACCGAGGACTACGTGTCCGGCCGCTTCGGCTGACCCCCAAGGCACGCATTATGGAGCCACAACTGTCGTTTTCGGGCCTCCGAACGACAGTTGTGGCTCCATAATGCGGTTCTACAGTTGCAGGGCCTCGGGGTGTCGGCCGGTCACCACGAACACGGTGCGCTCGGCCAACGCGACGGCGTGGTCGGCGATCCGCTCGTAGAAGCGGGCCAGCAGGGTCAGGTCCACCGCGGCAGGGATGCCGCAGGTCCACCGCTCGCCGAACATCAGGGCGAACAGCTCGGCGTGCAGCGCGTCGACGCGGTCGTCGTCCCCCTCGAGCTCGAGCGCGAGGATCACGTTGCGGGTGCGCAGCACGGCGGCGGACTTGGCGACCATCGCGATCGCCGCGCCGCTGAACTCGGTGAACAGCTCGTGCGCCACGGCCGGGACCACGGAGTGCGGGGCCCGTCGCCGGGCCGCCTCCGCGACGTGCTGGGCGAGGTCACCCATCCGCTCCAGCTCGTGCGCCGACTGAATGGCGGCCACGACGGTCCGCATGTCCGGACCGACGGGCGCGAAGATCGTGATGGTCTCGGTGGCCAGCGCCTCGATGCGGGCGCGCAGGTCGTCGATGGCGGGATCGCCCTCGATCACCCGCTCGGCCATCCGCAGCCTGCCGTCGAGGAGTGCTGTCGTGGCGGAACGGAAGGCCGCCGCCACCGACTCGGCGAGTTCGCCGAGCATCGCCTGCAGCGAGGCGATGTTCTCCTCAAGGGTCTCCCGACGCACCTGGTCAGAGTACGAAAGGCGCGGTCGCTCGGCCTCCCGGAGAGGATGAACGGTCGATGAACGGGGTCAGTCGTCGTCGAGCCGGAAGCCGACCTTGAGGCCCACCTGGAAGTACTCGACGGAGCCCTCCTGAAGGTGGCCGCGGATCTCCGTGACCTCGAACCAGTCCAGCTCGCGCAACGTCTTCGACGCCCGCTCCACACCGTTGCGGATGGCGGCGTCGACGCCGTCCGTGGAGGTTCCGACGATCTCGGTCACGCGGTACACATGGTCGTTGGCCATGGTCCTGTGTGCCCGGACGACGCTGCGCCGAAACGTCGCCGTCACACGGAGAGCGGACCCGGCATCTGTCCGGTGACGACGTAGACGATGCGCCGCGCGACGGCCACGGCGTGGTCCGCGTACCGCTCGTAGAACCGGGCCAGCAGCGTGACGTCCACCGCCGCCTCGACGCCGTGGTTCCAGTTCCGGTCCATCAGCACGGTGAACATGTGCCTGTGGAGGTCGTCCATCGCGTCGTCGTCCGCCTCGAGCTGCGCGGCGGCGGCCAGGTCGCGACTGTTGATCACGTCCACCGCCTTGCGGGCGAGCGCGACGCCGATCCGGCCCATCTCGGCGAAGTACGGCGCGATCTCCTCCGGCAGCACGGCCTGCGGGTGCCTGCGGCGCGCGGCCTGCGCGACGTGCAGCGCGAGGTCACCCATCCGCTCGATGTCGGCCGCACCGTGGATCGCCGAGACGACGATCCGGAGGTCGGTGGCCACCGGCGCCTGCAGGACGAGCAGCGCGAACGCCTGCTCCTCCGCCGTGTGCCGGATCTCATCGATCTTGATGTCCTCGTCGATGACCTCCTCGGCCAGCTTGAGGTCCGCCTCCAGCAGGGCGCGGGTCGCCTTCTCCATCGCGGCGGCGACGTCGCTGCACATTCCGGCCAGGGCGCCCGCGAGCTCGTCGAGCTGCTCGGTATAGGCGTCGCGCATGGTCTGAGCCTAGAGGGGAGCGGTGGGACGCACAGCAGCAGGACGTGAACCGAGGATGAACGCTCGGTGGCGCAAGGTGCTCAGCCGCAGCTCACGGGGTCATCGGCGGCGGTGTCCGCGGTGTTCTCGCCACTCACGGGAGCACGCACGGTGCCGTCGAACGCGGTACCCAGCACGAGCTGGAGCGTGCCCGATCCGGCCGGGTCCTGGACCAGCCGCGCGGCGGGCACGACGCGTCCGAGCAGCTCAGCGGCGTCCGCCCGGTCGGGGGAGAAGCGCACGAGCGTGTCCGCACTCGGCTCCGCCGCGTTGCCGACCTCGCCGACGCCGAACCCGAGCGAACGCAGGCTGCCGCCGACCTGCCCCGCGAGCCCGGCCCGGTCCGCGGCGTTCAGCACGTTGACGGTCACGTCCCCCGGCTCCGGACCCGACGCGGTCGCCACCGGGGTGCTGACCTCCGGGAGCGGCTCGTGCTTGCGCAGCGCGGCGAACAGCCGGGCGGACTCCTGGTCTCGCAGGTCGAGGTTGCCGCGGGTGTTCGGCACGGAGCCGACGGGGAGCGGAACCAGGCCCGCGCCCTGCGGGGCGGTGAGCGCGGAGGTGAGGCGCAGGAGGTCCTGCACGCCGGTGTCGTCGGCCAGCATGCTGCGGCCGAGGGCGCCCGCGAAGTCCCGGGTCGCGAGCGGGGACAGCAGGGTGGAGGTGGACAGCGCCTCGCCGAAGACGGCGGCGAGCAGGCGCTGCTGGCGGTGCACCTGGGCGACCGCGGTGTCACCGGGCTCGGGGGCCGCGGCGACCGCGACGGCCTGGTCGCCGTCGAGCCGCGAGGTGCCCGCGGGGACCGTGCTGTCCTCCGTGCGAACGGGGCGTTCGAGGCACATCTCCACGCCGCCGACCGCGTCGACCATCCCCGCGATGCCCGGCAGGTCCAGCGCCACGAACCGGGTCACCGCCATGCCCGTGAGCTGCTGAACCGTGCGGACCAGGCAGCTGGGGCCGCCGACCCGGTAGGCCGACGACAGCGGGGTCCGGGTCTCCGCGGGGACCGTCTCGTCGAGGTAGGCGGCGGCCGCGGGGTCCCAGCGCGGGCACGGCGGCCGGTTGATCTCCAGCCCGAGCGGGAAGGACACGGCGACGGTCCGGCTGCCGTCCGCGGGGACGTGGGTGAGCATGAGGGTGTCGGCCCGGTCCGCGGATCCCGCGGATCCCGCGGATCCTGCGGTGCCGGAGGTGCCCGAGGCCGTGCCGAGAAGCAGCAGGTTCTCGTCGCCTGCCTGCGCGGTCGCGTCGACGACGCCGGTGTCCGGGTCGAGCGCGGCGACCGTGCGGATCGTGGAGTCCATCCACCGGGTCCGATCGTCGGGATCGCCCTCGACGGCGGCAGCGGCACCCGCGAGATCGTCGACACCGACGGCGGCAGGCTGGACGGGGACGCGACCTACGACCGTGCCGTCGGGCCGATGCAGTTCCTGCCCGAGACCTGGGAGCGGTTCGGCGACGGGGATCCGCAGGACGTCGACGCCGCCGCACGCGCTGCCGCGGCCTATCTCTGCTCCGCGGACCGAGACGTCACCGCCGGGAGCGGCTGGTGGGACGGCGTCCTGGCCTACAACCGCTCCGTCGACTACGCCCAGCGGGTGTGGGCGGCCGCGGACCGCTACGCCTCGACCGCGGCGTGACGACCGTGGCCTGACGACCGTGGCCCGACGAGCCGCTCGTGACCGCGTCGGGATGTCCGACTCGCGCGTCGAAAGTGTGGGACTCGCGGGTTGGGATGTCCGACTCGCGCGTCGAAAGTGTGGGACTCGCGGGTCAGGTGAAGAGGGACTGGGCCCAGTACTGGCCGGGGCCGAGGCCCGGGGGGACGGCGAAGACCGCGGAGCCGTTGTGCTCCAGGTACTCCATCATCTTGTCGTTGCGGGCCAGGGCGCTCTGCATCGGCACGAAGTGGGTCTGCGGGTTGTTCATGAAGGCCAGGAAGAACAGGCCCGCGTCGAGCCGCCCGGTCCCGTCGGACCCGTCGACGAAGTTGTAGCCGCGCCGGAGGATCTTGACCCCCTTCAGCGACTCCGCGGACGCCAGCCGGATGTGGGCGTCGACCGGGATGTCCGGCCCGGAGAAGTTCGCGAGGTCGAACTCGCCGGTCTGCCCGAAGGCGTTCCCGACACCCTTCGTCCGCCCGACGATCTGCTCCTGCTCGTCGAGCGAGGTCCGGTCCCAGATCTCGATGTGCATCCGGATCCGCCGCGCCACCAGGTACGTGCCGCCGACCAGCCAGTCCGGCCCCTCCGAGACCCAGACGTGCTGGTCCAGCAGGTCCGGCTCCTCGGCCTTGAGGTTGTTCGTGCCGTCCTTGAAGCCGAACAGGTTCCGCGGCGTCTGCTGGGCGGTCGACGTCGACGACGTGCGGCCGAAGCCGAGCTGCGACCAGCGCACCGACGCCGTCCCGAAGCCCATCCGGACGAGGTTGCGGATGGCGTGCACCGCGACCTGGGGGTCGTCCGCGCAGGCCTGCACGCAGACGTCCCCGCCGGACTTCGCGGGGTCGAGCTGGTCCCCGGTGAAGGTCGGCAGGGGCGCGAGCCCGGGCGGCACCGGCATCCCCAGCTTCTCGAAGAACGACGCCCCGAACCCGACGGTCAGCGTGAGCGAGGCAGCGGGCAGCCCGAGCGCCTCGCCGGTGTCCGCGGGCGGGGCGTACTTGTTGAGCCCCACCGCGCCGTTCTCGGCGGTCTCCTCGCCGAGTGTCATCCGCTCGGCCGCCGTGGTCCACTTCTGCAGCATCCGCTGGACCTCGGCGCGGTCCGTGCTGGTCAGGTCCATCGCGACGAAGTGCAGCCGGTCCTGCGCGGGCGTGACGATCCCGGCCTGGTGGGTGTCCCGGAACGGCACGACGCCGACCCGGC
>NZ_JACBXB010000399.1 GCF_013870575.1 Pseudonocardia pini | reverse complement strand
GTACCCGTTGGACACCACCGCGGGGGCGGCGGCGAGGTGCCCCGCGAGCTGCCGCGCGACGGTGCCGTGCGGCACGTAGGACACCCCGTCCTCGGCGAGCAGCGCGGCGAGCAGGTGCCCGTTCTGCTCGGCCTCGGTGGCGGCGAGCTCGGACAGCGCGCCGGTGGGCAGGCCCAGGTCGAGGCCCACGCCCATGACGTGCCGCGCCCGGATCCCCGCCCCGGTGAGGATCAGCAGCCTGTGGTCGGCGAAGGCCGCACGCAGCTCCTCGACCAGCGGCAGGATGGCGTCCCGCCCCCGGTCGACGATCGCCGTCCCGCCGAGCACCACGACGTCGAGCCAGGGCAGCAGCCTGCGCACCGGCTGCGTCGAGACGGGCCGGACGAGCTCGCGGTCCAGCAGGGTCTGCCGGGCGAGCAGCGAGGGGACGTCCTTCGAGTGCGCGGTGTAGCCCATGAGGTCGGCCCTCCGTGTCGATGGGTGGCTCGCGAGCTCGCTCATGCCGTGATGATCGTGCCGACGTGCTCGCCCGCGAGGGCGCGGGTGACCAGCCCGGGCTTGAGCCCGTTGACGACCTGGATCCGCCGCACGAACCGCGCGTGTCGCATCAGGTCCAGCACCGGCCGTTCGACGACGAGGTCGGGCAGGTCGCGGGCGATCAGCTCGTCGACCGTGATCTCCGGGATGAGCTCCGCCGCGGGGTCGGTCTTCGGGTTGGCCGTGTAGAGCCCGTCCTCGTCCTTGACGAAGATCATCGACTTGCAGCCGTAGGTCTCCGCGACGAGGTAGCAGCCCGCGTCCGTGCGGTAGGGCGGGATCACGCCCTCGGCGGGCGGGCGCTGCCACATGTCGTAGGGCGGCATGCCCGCGAACACCGCGGCGCCGACCTCGGCCACCTTGAGCGGCAGCGACGCCATCGCGCCCCCGCCGACGACCGGGATGCCGTACTGCGCCAGCAGGTGCCCGAGCATCGTGGCGTTCTGTCCGGCGACCGCGGACCCGATGTCCGACAGCACGCCGGTGGGCAGACCCAGCTCGGCGGCGAGTGCGTAGGCGTGCCGGGCGCGGGTGCCCCCGCCGGTGCCGATCAGCAGCTGGTGGTCCCGGCGGGCATCGAGGAGCTCGTCGACCACGGGCCGGACCGCGGCCCGGCCCCGGTCCATCAGGCTCTGCCCGCCGATCTTGAGCACGTGGGCGTCGGGCAGGATCCGTGTCTGCGGCGCGGTGTCCGAGGCCGCGAGCAGCTCGGGATCGTCGAGGCTCCGGCTGAGCAGCAGCTCGCCGAGCGCGGCGGACGTCATGGGACCCCCAGGTCGTGGGCGGCCACAGCGGCGCGCCGGTCGCCGAACCTACCGACCCCGGGCCCGCCGTCGCGAGGTCGGCCCCGTCCGGCGTCCCTCACCGTCGTGAGTGGCGATAGTCGCTCGAGCGACTATCGCCCCTCACAGGGCGAGGAAGGTGGCCAGCGACTCCAGCAGGCGGTCGACGTCGGAGTCGTCGGTGTACGGGGAGAGGCCGACGCGCAGGGAGCCGGTGTCGCCGAGGCCGAGGCGGCGGCTCGCCTCCAGGGCGTAGAAGGAGCTCGCCGGGGCGTTGATCCGGTGCTCGGCGAGGTAGCGGTAGGCGTCGCTGGGGCGCTTGTCGGTGAACTCCAGCAGCAGCGTCGGGGTGCGGTGCGCGGCCCGCGAGCGCACGACGATCCCGGGCAGCTCCGCCAACCCCTCCTCGATCCGACGGCGCAGCGGCTCCTCGTGCGCCTCGATCGCCGACATCGAGTCCTCCAGCGCCGCGCGCCGGTCGGCGGGCGAGCCCGTGAGGCCCGCGAGGAAGTCGACGGCCGCGGTCGTGCCCGCGAGGAGCTCGTACGGCAGGGTGCCGAGCTCGAACCGCTCCGGGACGTCGTCGGACGAGGGGGCGAGCTTGGCCGGGTGCAGCTCCTCCAGCAGCTCCGGGCGGGCCGCCAGCACGCCGAGGTGCGGGCCGCAGAACTTGTACGGCGAGCAGGAGTAGAAGTCCGCGCCCAGCTCCGCGACCGAGATCGCGGCGTGCGAGGTGAGGTGCACACCGTCGACCACGGTCAGGGCCCCCGCCTCGTGCGCGGCGGCGGTGATCGCGGCGACCGGCGGGCGCGTCCCGACCAGGTTCGAGGCCCCCGTCACCGCCACGACCCGGGTCCGGGCGGACAGCACCCCGGCGACGTCGTCGAGCTCGGTCGTCTCCGGGTCGAAGTCCAGCCACCGGACCGTCGCCCCCACCGACTCGGCGGCGAGCACCCAGGGCCGGATGTTCGCGTCGTGGTCCAGCCGGGTCACGACGACCTCGTCCCCCGGCCCCCAGGTCGCGGCCATGGTGCGGGCGAGGTCGAAGAGCAGCGCGGTGGTGCTGCGCCCGAACACGATCCCGCGCGGGTCGGACGCCAGCAGGTCCGCCATCGCCGCGCGCGCCTTGAGCACGATCCCGTCCGCGTGCCGCTCCGCGGCGGTGATCGTGCCGCGGTTGGCGATCGGCGAGGTCAGGGCGTCCGCGACCGCCTGCGCGACGACCCGGGGCGTCTGCGAGCCCCCGGGTCCGTCGAAGTGCGCGGTCCCGGCCTCGAGGGCGGGGAACTGCTTTCTCAGGGAGGCGACGTCGTAACCCACCGCCCTACCGTAGGACGGTTCCCTTCGTCTCGGGCAGGGTGAGGACGGTCAGGAACGCCACGACGGCCCCCGCGGCGACGTACCAGAAGAACGCTCCGCCCAACCACTGGATCATCAGCGGCGCCGTGCCGCCGAAGATCGCGACCGTCAGGTTGTACCAGGCGCCGATGCCCAGCCCGCGCAGCTCGGTCGGGAACAGCTCGCTCATGATCGCCGGCGCGATCGAGGTCATCATCGTGTAGAGCCCCAGCCCCACGACGAACACGACCAGCAGACCCCAGAACCCGGGCCCGACCAGCGCGGACAGCGGCACGATCAGCACCGCGGTGGCCGCCGACCAGACCAGCAGCTGCGGCTTGCGGCCGAACCGGTCCGACAACGCCCCCATCGGGTACTGCAGGAGGCAGAACAGCAGGGTGGCGATCGAGAGGGCCAGGAAGACGTCGAACGGGTCCGCCCCGCGGGACTTCGTGGCGTACGGCGTGAGCGCCGAGAAGAACGTGTAGTAGCAGAGCGTGGAGAGCAGGGTGAACCCGACGAGCTGCCCCACGGCCTTCGGGTGCTCCCGCAGGGTGAGCAGCAGCGGGTTCTTCAGCTGCTGCGCCTTGGCCTTGTTCTCCTCGAACTGGTCGGTCTCGGGCAGCGTGCGGCGCAGCCACAGCCCCACGAGCCCCAGCACACCGCCGACCACGAACGGGATCCGCCAGCCCCAGCTCGCGATCTGGTCCTCGGCCAGGGTCCCGGCGATGATCACGCCGAGCACGCTCGCGATGAGTACCGCCGCACCCGTCGAGATGTAGAAGAAGGACGAGTACCGACCCCGGTGCGCGGGCGGCGCCACCTCGCCGAGGTAGGCGCTGGCGTTCGAGACCTCGCCGCCCAGCGACATGCCCTGCGCGATCCGGGCGAGCAGCAGCAGGACCGGGGCGAGCCAGCCGACCAGCGAGAACGTCGGCAGGATCGCGATCACCAGCGAACCGCCCGCCATCAGCAGGATGGTGACCATCATGGCCGTCCGGCGGCCCTTGAGGTCGGCGAACCGGCCGAGGAGGAACCCGCCGAGCGGGCGGAAGAAGAAGGCCAGCGCGTAGGTCGCCAGCGTGCTGATCAGCGCGAGCGCCTCGTTGCCCGGCGGGAAGATCTGGGTCGCGAAGTAGATGCTGAACGTCGCGTAGATCGTCCAGTCGTACCATTCGATCGCGTTGCCGATGGACGCCGCGACGAGCGTCCGGACCGGTAGCCGGTGCCTGGTCCCGGATGTCGTGGTCGTGTCGGTCTGCGCCATGAACCCTCCCGATCCGCCCGAGGTGGACGAAGGGTACGACCGCCACGGGAGCGACGCAGGCTCTGCGGCTTCTCACGGGGAGTGGTCGGGATCGGGGGCTCGACGGCGGTGGGCGTCCGCCCGGGTGCGCGAGCAACCGGTGGGTGCCGGGCCGCGCCGAGGTGTCAGGGTGTGCCCGTGCAGGCGACAAAGCTGGTCGAGACGGTCCTCGACGAGGGCACCTTCCGTTCCTGGGACACCACCCCGGCGCCGGTCCCGCTGGTCGCCGACTCGCCGGCGTACCGGGCCGAGCTGGCCGCGGCACACGCCCGCAGCGGCGTCGACGAGGCCGTGATCACCGGCGAGGGCCGGATCGCGGGCCGCCGGGTCGCCGTCGTCTGCAGCGAGTTCGGCTTCCTCGCCGGGTCGATCGGGGTCGCCACCGCCGAGCGGCTGATCACGGCGATCGAGCGGGCCACGGCCGAGCGGCTGCCCCTGCTGGCCGCGACGGCGTCGGGCGGGACGCGGATGCAGGAGGGCGCGCTCGCGTTCCTGCGGATGGCGGCGATCTCCGCGGCCGTCACCGCGCACAAGGTCGCGGGCCTGCCCTACCTCGTCTACCTGCGCCATCCGACGACCGGTGGGGTGTTCGCCTCGTGGGGCTCACTGGGCAGCGTGACCGTCGCCGAGCCCGGCGCGCTGATCGGGTTCCTCGGGCCGAAGGTCTACGCGGCGCTGCACGGCTCCCCCTTCCCGGACGGCGTGCAGCGGGCCGAGAACCTGCACCGCCACGGCCTGGTCGACGGTGTGCTGCCCGTCTCGCGCCTCGCGGACGTCGCCGCCAGGGTGCTGGCGATGCTGGACCCGGTGGACCCGCGGCAGGTCCCGCCCGTGTCGCCGCCCTGGACCGGGTCGGCGCCGGAGGCATGGGACTCGATCACCCGCTCCCGACGGCCGGAGCGCCCCGGCGTGCGGGACGTCCTGCGGCTGGCGGCCACGGACGTCGTGCCCCTGGGGGGGACCGGGGAGGGCGAGTCCGGGCACGGGCTGCTGCTCGCGCTGGTGCGGTTCGGCAGCGTGGCCTGTGTGCTCCTGGGTCAG
>NZ_JACBXB010000398.1 GCF_013870575.1 Pseudonocardia pini | reverse complement strand
GCGGGAGGCCCGGGCGCTGAAGGAGCGGATCACGGCCCTGAGCGAGCGCACCGGCCCGGTGCCGCAGGCGCTGCGCAAGGCGGTCGACTCCGCGAACGCCGCGGCGACCGGCTGATCGCGCTCCGCGCTGACGATCCGGCCGTGGGCGGATAGAGTTCTGAAGCGATGAGCGAGACGAGCGAGCACTTCGTCGAGGAACCCGGGTCCGAGGATTTCGGCCACGCTCGTGCGCTCGAAGTGGATCCCGAGTGGTTCAAGTCGGCGGTCTTCTACGAGGTGCTGGTCCGGGCGTTCAACGACTCCAACCGGGACGGTTTCGGCGACCTGCGCGGGCTGACCGAGAAGCTGGACTACATCCAGTGGCTCGGCGTGGACTGCCTCTGGCTGCCGCCCTTCTACGACTCCCCGCTGCGCGACGGCGGGTACGACATCCGGGACTTCCGTGCGGTCCTGCCGGAGTTCGGCACGGTCGACGACTTCGTCACGCTGCTCGACGAGGCGCACAAGCGGGGCATCCGGGTCATCACCGACCTGGTCATGAACCACTGCTCGGACCAGCACCCCTGGTTCGAGGAGTCCCGGCGCAACCCGGAGGGCCCCTACGGGGACTTCTTCGTGTGGTCGGACGACGACACCCGCTACGCCGACGCGCGGATCATCTTCGTCGACACCGAGACGTCGAACTGGACCTACGACCCGGTCCGCGGGCAGTTCTACTGGCACCGCTTCTTCTCCCACCAGCCGGACCTGAACTACGACAACCCGGCCGTGCAGGAGGCGATGATCGACGTCCTGCGCTTCTGGCTGGACCTCGGCATCGACGGCTTCCGGCTCGACGCCGTGCCCTACCTGTACGAGCGCGAGGGCACGAACTGCGAGAACCTCACCGAGACCCACGCCTTCCTCAAGCGCTGCCGCAAGGTGCTCGACGACGAGTACCCCGGCCGGGTCATGCTCGCCGAGGCCAACCAGTGGCCGTCGGACGTGGTGGAGTACTTCGGGGACGCGCAGGTCGGCGGCGACGAGTGCCACATGGCCTTCCACTTCCCGCTGATGCCGCGGATCTTCATGGCCGTCCGGCGGGAGAACCGCTTCCCGATCTCGGAGATCCTGGCCCAGACGCCCGCGATCCCCTCCGGCGCCCAGTGGGGCATCTTCCTGCGCAACCACGACGAGCTCACCCTCGAGATGGTCAGCGACGAGGAACGCGACTACATGTACGCGGAGTACGCCAAGGACCCGCGGATGAAGGCCAACATCGGCATCCGACGGCGGCTGGCCCCGCTGCTGGAGAACGACCGCAACCAGCTGGAGCTGTTCACCGCGCTCCTGCTCTCGCTGCCCGGCTCCCCCGTCCTGTACTACGGGGACGAGATCGGCATGGGGGACAACATCTGGCTGGGCGACCGGGACGCCGTCCGCAGCCCGATGCAGTGGACCCCGGACCGCAACGCCGGGTTCTCGCTGTGCGACCCGGGCAGGCTCTACCTGCCGATCGTCATGGACCCGGTGTACGGCTACCAGGCGGTGAACGTCGAGGCGCAGTCG
The DNA here is from genome assembly GCF_013870575.1 of Pseudonocardia pini. Lineage (GTDB taxonomy): Bacteria > Actinomycetota > Actinomycetes > Mycobacteriales > Pseudonocardiaceae > Pseudonocardia > Pseudonocardia pini. The sequence continues at coordinate 3,506 of NZ_JACBXB010000398.1, read as the reverse complement.
AACTCGTCGACCTCGCTGCTGCACTGGAACCGCCACATGATCGAGGTTCGCAAGCGGCACACCGCCTTCGGCCTCGGCGACTACCACGAGCTGGGCGGGTCGAACCCGTCGGTGCTCGCCTACACGCGCACGGACGGGGACGACACCGTGCTGTGCGTCAACAACATGAGCCGGTTCCCACAGCCCGTCGAGCTGGACCTGTCCTCGTGGGAGGGCTACGTGCCCCACGAGCTGACCGGCGGCGTGCCGTTCCCCCGGATCGGTCAGCTGCCCTTCCTGCTGACGCTGCCCGGACACGGCTTCTACTGGTTCGAGATCCGACCCGCGGAGGACGATGCATGACGGCACTCGCCGAGGAGTTGCCCGCCCACCTGCCCGACTACCTGGCCCGGCAGCGCTGGTTCCCGGCCAAGGGCAGGCCCGTGGTGTCCGTCGGCGTGGCAGGCGAGACGTCGCTGATCGGTGAGGGCGACCTGCTCCTCGACCTGTGCCTGCTGCGCGTGGACTTCGCGGACGCCGAGCTCCCCGAGCACTACCAGGTGCTGGTGGGGCGGCGGCACCATCTCGGGTCGGAGCTGGAGTACGCGACCATCGGCGCCGTGGGCGACCGCATCGCCTACGACGCGATGTGGGACCACGATGCCACCGCGTTCCTGTTGCAGGCCATCCGGTCCGGCTCGCAGTACGGGGACGTGCGGTTCGTGGCCGAGCCGGGTGTCTCGCTCCCGACGTCCGGGGTGGGGCGGCTGCTCGGGGTGGAGCAGTCGAACACCTCCGTCGCCTACGGCGAGAAGAGCATCTTCAAGCTGTTCCGCAAGGTCAGCCCCGGGCTGAACCCGGACCTCGAGCTGCACCGCGCGCTGCGGTCGGTCGGCAGCGAGCAGGTCGCGTCGCTGCAGGGTGCGGTGGAGGGCACGCTCGACGGCGAGCCCGCCACGCTGGGCATGCTGCAGGACTTCGCGTCGAACTCGGCCGAGGGCTGGGCGATGGCGCTGACCAGTGTCCGGGACCTGTTCGCCGAGGCGGACCTCTACGCCAACGAGGTCGGCGGCGACTTCGCGGGCGAGGCCCGGCGGCTCGGTGAGACCGTCGCGGTGGTGCACAAGGAGCTGGCCGAGGCCCTCGGCACCGGCACCCGGTCGGCGGACGAGCTGCGCGAGGCCCTGCTGGCCAGGCTGGACGGCGCGGTGGCCCAGGTCCCGGAGCTGGCCGAGCACGCCGCGGGCGTCCGCGCGGTCTACGCGGCGCTCGAGGGCGAGATCCCGAGCCAGCGCGTGCACGGCGACCTACACCTCGGCCAGACCCTCCGCACGCCGCGGGGCTGGCTGCTGATCGACTTCGAGGGCGAGCCCGCCACCCCGCTGCCCGACCGGCGTCGCATGGACTCGCCGCTGCGGGACGTCGCGGGGATGCTCCGCTCCTTCGACTACGCCGTGTACCACCAGGCGGCGCTCGGCGAGTACGCGGACGAGCACGAGGAACAGCAGGTCTACCGGCGCGCCGACGAGTGGGCCATCCGCAACCGCTCGGCGTTCTGCGACGGCTACGCCTTCGGGTCCGGCCTCGACCCCCGCTCCCAGGCCGCGGTCCTGCGGGCCTTCGAGCTGGACAAGGCGGTCTACGAGGTCCTGTACGAGACCCGCTCCCGCCCCACCTGGGCGATCATCCCGCTCTCCTCCATCGCGCGCCTCGTCGCGGAGACGGCCGAGAAGGGCGTCGACTCGGTGGCCACGGAGTCGGACCCCCACATCTCGCTGTAGCGGGGCACGCCGGCAGCGTGCGGGTGGCGCGCTTTTCAAGATCGCACGTTTCGTGCTGTCAGCGCGGCAAGATCGCTGGTTGGGTGTCAACACTGCTGTCACGGCAGCGCTGTGTGCACGTCACCGGCGATCTTGAGAGCGCGGCCGATCCGAAGCGGCGGCCCCGGCCATGATCACCGGTCGCGCGGCCGACACGATGCGCCGCTGCGGTCCTGGGCTGGGCCGGGCTCAGGGGTGCGGCTCCAGCATCCGCAGGACGGCGGCGTCGAGGACCTCGCCCGCCGACTCGAGGTCGTAGGACGAGTCGTTCAGCCATTCGCCGACCAGGCCGTCGAGGGCCCCGTTGACGAGGACGGCGTAGGTGCGGGGGTCACCGTCGCGGAAGGTGCCTGCCTCCTGGCCCGCGACGATCATGCTCGCGACGTTCTGCGAGCGGCTCGGGTCGGCGGGGTCCGCGCCGCCCCCCGCCGAGGCCTCCGCGAGGACGCGCACGTGGCTGCGGTGGGCGCGCAGGTGGGTGCGGAAACCGCGCAGGTAGGCCAGCAGCATGGCCCGGGGGTCGGGGCCCGCGGCGTCGACCGCTCCCCCGACCTCGGCGACCAGCGCGGTGAGCACGTGGCCCACCGTCTCCGCGAGCACCTCCTCCTTGTTCGCGAAGTGGTAGAGCACCGCGGCCTTGGAGATCCCCGCGCGGCGGGCGATGGCGGACAGCGAGGCGGCGGCGAAGCCCTCCGCGGCGACCAGGTCGATCGTGCACTCCACGATCTGGCGGCGTCGGGCCTCCTCGACGAACGTTCGGCTCACCGGCCCAGCCTCACACGGGCCCGCCTCACACGTCCCGGCGCCCGGTCGTCCACGTGGCCACCGCGACGGCGAGCAGCACCCAGCCCACCAGCGACAGCGCCGCGGGCGCGGCGGCGAGGTACTCGGCGTCGCCCGGCGTGGACACGCCCGCGAGCCCGTGCACGGCGGCGGCGGGCAGGACGACCTTGAGCGCGGCGAGGCCCGGCACCCAGTCCAGCACCGTCGGGAGCACCAGGAACCCGAGCCCGACGAGGATGCCGCCGCCCGTGCTGCGCAGCACCAGCGCTCCCGCGAGGGCGAGCACGCCGTAGAGGACGGGTGCGGCGACCGCGCCGAGGGCGAGCCGCACCCCCGTCAGCGGCGCCGCAGGCAGCCCGACGACGACGGGCGCCAGCACCCCGATCGCCACGCAGCCCACGGCCGCCGACAGCCCCGCGGCGAGGGCCGCACCGACGACCACCGCCGCCTTGGCCCGCACCACCCGGCCCCGGCGGGGGACGAGGGTGTAGGTCGGCTGGGCGAGCCCGGTGGCCAGGTCCGTGCCGCCGGTCAGGGCACCCAGCACGATCAGGGCGATGGCCGCGACGTCCACGCCCAGGACGGCGGCGGAGACCAGATCGGCGGCGGGCGTCTCGGCGAGGGTGCGGCCGGTGGTGACGGGCAGGCCGGCCAGGAACAGCACAGCGGTCAGCCAGGCGAGGACACCTCCCGCGAGGACCAGCCGGGGGCCGGTGGGCACGGTCCGGAACTTCAGGGACTCCGCGGCGAGGGCGGTCATCGGGCACCTCCGGTGGACGCGGCGGTCGGAGCTCGGCTCGGGTCGCGGGTCGGGGCTTCGGTGAGGGCCAGGAAGGACTCCTCGAGCCGTGCCTCCTGCAGGACGAGCTCACTGACGGCGATCCCCGCGCCGAGGGCGACCCGGCCGACCTCCGCGGGAGCGAG
>NZ_JACBXB010000397.1 GCF_013870575.1 Pseudonocardia pini | reverse complement strand
GCAGGACGACGTCCGCCGACGGGAGCTCCGTGACGCGCACACCGGTCTCGACCCGGCCACCGTGTCGCTCGACGTCCGCCGCCAACGCCGCCGTGATCGCCCCCGATCCCCCGCGGGCGACCGCCCAGCCGTGCCGGTGCCCGGCCGTGAGGATGCCGAGCCCGATCGCGGAGGTCAGCGGCCGCTCCAGCGGGTGGAACGCGTGCGCGGCGACGCCCGCCCACAGCGCGGCGGCCTCCGGCGTGCGGAACGCCCGACCGAGCGTGGTCGCCGGGAGCAGCGCCGGGATCCCGAAGCGGGCGAGGTCGAAGGGGCGGGAGGGCAGGCGCAGCAGGGGTCCCAGGACGTCCGGGGCGAACCGCTCGTAGCGCGCGGAGGGCCCGCCGAACAGCCCGCGCCACAGTGGACCGTCCGCCCCGAGCCCGGCCGCGGTCTCCGTGACCGACCGGTGCAGGACGCCGGCCTCCGCCGCCTCGAGCGGATGGACGCAGTCGATCTCGGGCAGCGCCCACTCGAGGTCCAGGCCGAGCTCCCGCAGCACCGGCGAGCCGACCGCCATCGGGTGCACGGCCGAGCAGCGGTCGTGGAGCAGGCCCGGGAGGATCGCCTCCTCGGTGCGCGCCCCGCCGCCGAGCACGGCGTCGGCCTCCAGCACCGTGACCGCGACCCCGGCCCGCGCGAGCACGGCCGCGGCCGCGAGTCCGTTGGGGCCGCTGCCGACCACCACCGCGGAGCTCACGCACCGAACCCTAGGGTGTGTCTCCCGACCGTCTCGCTCTGAGACGCTTTCTTGACTGATTCCAGTTCGTCGGCCAGAGTTGCCGTCGTGCCGACGACCGCGGACCTCGAGGGACTGCTGCGGGGAGCCGCCTTGCGCGTGACCCGGCCCCGCGTGGCAGTCCTGTCCGCCGTGCACGACCGCCCACACGCCGACACGGCCTCGATCCTCGGGGCCGTCCGGGAGTCCCTCGGGGAGGTGTCCCACCAGGCCGTCTACGACGTGCTCCGCGCGCTCACCGCGGCGGGCCTGGTGCGGTCCATCCAACCGAGCGGGTCCCTCGCGCGCTACGAGGCACGCGTCGGGGACAACCACCACCACGTCGTGTGCCGGTCGTGCGGAGCCATCGCCGACGTCGACTGTGCCGTCGGGTCCGCTCCCTGTCTGACCGCGTCGGACGACCACGGCTTCGCGATCGACGAGGCCGAGGTCGTCTACTGGGGCCTGTGCCCCACCTGCTCCCACCTGAGATGACCACGGAAGGATGTCCCGTGTCTGACGACCACACCACTGTCGAAAAGGGAATGAACGAGGCGGAGGCCGGCGGCTGCCCGGTCCACTCCGGACGCCTGGGGCACCCCACCGAGAGCGCGAGCAACACCGACTGGTGGCCGAACCAGCTCAACCTGAAGATCCTGCGCAAGCACCCCGCCGTCGCGAACCCGCTGGCCGAGGACTTCGACTACCCGGCCGTGTTCGCCACCGTCGACCTCGACGAGCTGGCCGCGGACGTCGACGCCGTCCTCACCGACTCGAAGGACTGGTGGCCCGCGGACTTCGGGCACTACGGCCCGTTCATGATCCGCATGGCGTGGCACAGCGCGGGCACCTACCGCGTGGAGGACGGCCGCGGTGGCGCCGGCGCCGGTATGCAGCGCTTCGCGCCGCTGAACAGCTGGCCGGACAACGGCAACCTGGACAAGGCCCGCCGTCTGCTGTGGCCGGTCAAGAAGAAGTGGGGCCAGAAGGTCTCCTGGGCCGACCTGATGATCTTCACGGGCAACCGCGCCCTGGAGACCATGGGCTTCACGACCTTCGGCTTCGCCGGCGGCCGCCCGGACGTCTGGGAGCCGGACGAGGACGTCTACTGGGGCCCGGAGCGCACCTGGCTCGGCGACGAGCGCTACACCGGTGACCGCGAGCTGGAGAAGCCGCTCGGCGCCGTCCAGATGGGTCTGATCTACGTCAACCCGGAGGGCCCCAACGCCAACCCGGACCCGATCGCGTCGGCGCGGGACATCCGCGAGACCTTCGGCCGGATGGCGATGAACGACGAGGAGACCGTCGCGCTGATCGCGGGCGGCCACACCTTCGGCAAGACCCACGGCGCGGCGAACCCGGACGTCGACGACAACGTCGGCCCGGAGCCCGAGGGTGCGCCGATCGAGCTGCAGGGCCTCGGCTGGAAGCAGGGCTTCCGCTCCGGCAAGGGCCACGACACCATCACGTCGGGCCTCGAGGTCACCTGGACCACCACGCCCACGCAGTGGAGCAACAACTTCTTCGAGAACCTGTTCGGCTTCGAGTGGGAGCTCTCGAAGAGCCCCGCCGGTGCCAACCAGTGGGTCGCGAAGGACGCCGAGGCGATCATCCCCGGCCCGGAGGCCGGTGACCCGAAGCGCCTGCCGACCATGCTCACCACGGACCTGGCGCTGCGCTTCGACCCGATCTACGAGCAGATCTCGCGCCGGTTCTTCGAGAACCCGGACCAGTTCGCCGACGCGTTCGCCCGCGCCTGGTACAAGCTCACCCACCGCGACATGGGCCCGATCCAGCGCTACGTGGGCTCCCAGGTCCCGGCCGAGGAGCTGCTCTGGCAGGACCCGGTGCCCGCCCGCGGCGACTACACCCTCACCGACGCGCAGGTCGCCGACCTCAAGGCGAAGATCCTCGACTCGGGGCTCACCGTCTCGCAGCTGGTGTCCACCGCATGGGCCGCGGCCTCGTCGTTCCGGATCAGCGACAAGCGCGGTGGCGCCAACGGCGGCCGCATCCGGCTCGAGCCGCAGCGCGGCTGGGAGGTCAACGACCCGGACGAGCTCGCCCAGGTCATCCGGGTCCTCGAGGGCATCCAGTCCTCCTACGACGGGACCGTCTCGTTCGCCGACCTCGTCGTCCTCGGCGGCGTCGCGGCCGTCGAGAAGGCGGCGGCGGACGCCGGGACCCCGGTCTCGGTGCCCTTCACCCCCGGCCGCACGGACGCCACGCAGGAGAAGACGGACGTCGAGTCCTTCTCCTACCTGGAGCCGACGGTCGACGGGTTCCGCAACTTCCGCGGCAAGGGCCACCGCCTGCCCGGCGAGTACCTGCTCGTCGACAAGGCGAACCTGCTGGGCCTGTCCGCGCCGGAGCTGACCGTGCTGGTCGGCGGGCTGCGCGTGCTGGGCGCCAACTCGGGCGGCTCGAAGAACGGCGTGTTCACGGACAAGGTCGGCGTGCTGACGAACGACTTCTTCGTCAACCTGCTGGACCTGGACCTGACCTGGGCCTCCACCGGCGACGAGGACCTGTTCGAGGGTTCCGTCGGCGGCGAGGTCAAGTACACCGGCACCCGGGCGGACCTGGTCTTCGGCTCGAACTCCGAGCTGCGGGCCCTCGCCGAGGTCTACGCCTCCGACGACGCCAAGGAGAAGTTCGTCGCGGACTTCGCCACGGCCTTCGCCAAGGTGCTCGACGCGGACCGCTACGACGTCTGATCCGCTGAGCTGACCGACTGCTCGACCGGGCCCCTGACGATTCCTCAGGGGCCCGGTCGCGTCCCGGCGGACGTCGCCGGGGCCGCGTTGCTGAACGCGGCCGGGGTCGTCGGCGTCGACAGGCTGTCGGCGCGCTTCCTGCGGGTCGGCCTGGCCTCCCCCGCCCGGGGAACCTGCGGCTGCGGACCCACAGCACCCAGCAGGGCGAGACCGACCTGATCGTCTTCCCCCACGGGGCCTACTGGGCGCAGGGTCGGACGGGGCTCGGCCGACGGCCTAGAGGGTCGACGCCGTCTCGAAGCGCACGAGCTTCGGCGGTGCCGCGAGCAGCGAACCGAGCGGGGAGGCACCGGCCTCGGTGGCCCGCCAGGCCCGGTAGGCGGCGTCGTGCTCCAGGGACTCCCAGCGCTCCACGACGGACACCCGCGCCGGGTCCGTCACGTCCACCAGCACCTCGACCCCGGTGCAGCCGTCGAAGGCCCGGGTGTCGGCGAGGATGGCGTCGAGCTGCTTCATCGACGAGTCGAGCTCGTCCGCGCGGAAGGTGAGCTCCAGGATCGCGGTCAGCATGAGGTGCTCCGTACGGGTCGGGGGTCGCGATCATCACCCTGTCACGGGAACCGGAGCCGTCACCAGGGGATCTCACCGGCGTCCTCGAAGAACCCGCCGGTGGGCCCGTCGTCCGGGAGGGTGGCGAGCCGGATCGCGGTGGCCGCGCCCTGGTCGGGCGTGCGGTGGCCGCGGAAGCCGTTGAGGTCCGTGGCGACGAACCCGGGGCAGGCCAGGTTGACGAGGACGTTCGTGTCCTTCAGCTCCTTCGCGTACTGGACCATGATCCCGTTCAGGAAGGTCTTCGACGGCGAGTAGGCCGCGGAGATCGGACCGGTGTCACCGGCGTCGGCCGACTGCCGGGTCAGCGAGCCGACGCCGCTCGACACGGTCACGATCCGCGGGTGCGGCGAGCGGCGCAGCAGCGGCAGCACCGCATTGGTCACCCGGATCACGCCGAGCACGTTCGTCTCGACGACGGTGCGCACGGTGTCCAGGTCCACCGAAGTGGGCTCCTGCGGCATGCTGCCGGTGATCCCGGCGTTGTTGACCAGCACGTCGAGCCGGTCGAGGCTCGCGGCGGCCGCGGCGACGCTCGCGTCGTCGGTCACGTCCAGCGGGACCCCGAAGGCATCCACCCCCGCCGCCCGCAGCTTCTCGACGGCGGTCTCCCGGCGGGCGGCGTCCCGCGCGCCGACCCCCACCCGCCAGCCCAGCGCGCCCAGGCCCGCCGCGATCTCGTAGCCGATCCCCTTGTTCGCGCCGGTGACCAGCGCGGTCGTCTGTTCGCTCATGGGATCGATCGTCGTCCGCGCACCGGGGACGCGGCCAACACCGATCGGGTCGTCGGCGATACCTCGGGGGTATCGTCGAGGCGATGGAGACCCGCGAGCTTCGGTACTTCGTCGCCGTCGCCGAGGAGCTGCACTTCGGGCGGGCGGCGCAGCGGCTCGGCATGGCGCAGCCGCCGCTGTCCCGCGCGATCCAGCAGCTCGAACGCCGACTCGGCGCCACGCTGCTGGACCGCACCAGC
>NZ_JACBXB010000396.1 GCF_013870575.1 Pseudonocardia pini | reverse complement strand
GCTGCTGCGCGGCGGCCAGCTCTCGCCCGGCTACTTCAACGATCCCGTGCGCACCGCGGGAAGCTCGCCGCTGTGCACCAGCCGGTACACCGTCATCTTCGACACCCGCATCCGCTCGGCGACCTCGGCCACGGTGAGGAAGGGCGCGCCGATCACGTCCGGATGATCCCGGTCCCCTGCAGCCATTCCTCGTGCCCCTCTGCCTCGTCTGTCACCAGTGGTGTTGCTGTGACGGAAGGGTAGACGACTGTGCGTCACCGACCGGGCGATCGATGCTTCCCGAAAGGGTGGAAACAAGAGGTTCGGCCACGATGTGTCATGTCGCAGTTGCGGAGCGTGGCAGCTGCCTTCCCGGGCGGGTCTGCGCCGTATGGGCTGAGGACTTGTCGGAGTGCTGGTCCGACACGCCGCAGAGACTAGTCTGTATGGAGTAACGACGCGCGTACTCTCCGTGCATGACTCCCCTCCGGGTCGCTCTCGGCGGCCTCATCGCGGCGACGCTCGCCGCCGGGGTGGCCCTGGGGGTCGACCACACCGACGCGCCGAGCGGCCCGCTGCCGGTGTGTGCCACGGTCGGGCCGTACGTGCCCCCGCCGCCGGACAGCGTGGGCACCCCCGCCGGACTGGCCCTGTGTCCGGTCCGTGCGGCGCTGGAGGTCCACACCCCCGGCGCGGTGCTCGACGGGCTCGACCTCGTGGGCGGCGTGGTCGTCGCGGCCCCGGACGTGGTGGTCCGGCGCAGCCGCATCACCGGCGACGGCACCACCGCGGCGGGTGTCCGCACGGTCGGCACCGGATCGGTGCGGATCGAGGACAGCACCTTCACCGGTGACTTCACCGACGCTGCCGTGGACGGGCCCGCATGGGTCGCCGAGCGGATCGAGCTGACCGGGGTGGCGGCGGACGGCGCCCGCCTCGGGCCCGGCGCCACGCTGCGCAACAGCGTCCTGCACGACTTCCGCGCCCGCCCCGACCGGGAGATCGACGCCGTGACCCTCGCCGCGGGCGACGCGGGCGACGTCCTCGTCGAGGCCAACCAGGTCCGGCTCGGCCGCGGACCGGGCCTGGGCAGTGCGGTGCTCGTCGACCCCGTCGTGGCCGCACGGCACGAGAGCGAGGCGCAGCAGCGGCTCCGCAAGGGCCCGGTCGTGGTGCGCGGCAACGAGCTCGGCGGGGGCGAGTACACCCTGCTGCAGGACACGGGCGAGGGCGCGGGAGCGGACGTCCGGATCACCGGGAACCGCTTCCACCGCGACGCCGCCGCGGCGACCGTCCGGATCCGCGGCGGGGCGGAGCTGGTCGACAACCTGTTCGTGGACGGCGGGGAGGTGCGCCGGTGATCCCGGTAGTCGATCGACACTCCCGGACGCGCCCGACACGCCGCATCGACCGCGTGGTGTTGGCAGACGACTGCGGAGTCGGGCAGAGTGATCACGCGAAGTCGTTGTCGAACCGGCCGGGCCGAGGACCCGGGGGGACCGTCGCTGAGGCACGTGGACGTTGGGGAAGGCGATCCACGTCTGTCAGAAGCGGAGGTCTGCAGTGAGCACACGCGGCGTGGTCCACGTCCACTCGTCGCCGACTGCGGTCTGCCCGCATGTCGAGTGGGCTGTATCCGGCGTTCTCGGGACACGGGTGTCACTCCAGTGGAGTGCACAGCCCGCGGTTCCCGGTCAGATGCGCGCGGAGTTCAGCTGGTCCGGTCCGGTGGGTAGTGGCGGCGCGCTCGCCGGTGCCCTGCGGGCGTGGCCGATGCTGCGCTTCGAGGTCACCGAGGAGGCCAGCTCCGGGGTCGACGGTCAGCGGTTCTGTCACGTCCCGGGTCTCGGCCTGTGGACGGGGCGGATGAGCGCCAACGGCGACGTCATGCTGGGCGAGGACCAGATCCGGACCCTGATGGCGGAAGGCCCGGCGGCGACGCTGAACCAGCGGCTCTCGCACGCACTGGGTGCGGCGTGGGACGCCGAGCTGGAGTCCTGCCGTTTCGCGGGCGACGGCGCCCCCGTCACCTGGCTGCACCAGGTCGGCTGACCAGCACTACCCGACCGGCATCATGGAGCCACAACGGTCGTTTCCGGGCCCCGGAACGACCGTTGTGGCTCCATGATGCGGCTGGTGGGACCTGCTACTTCGTAAACAGCAGGCTGGCGTTGTGCCCGCCGAAGCCGAAGGAGTTGTTCACCGCCGCGGTGAGCTCCATCTTGCGGGGCTCACCCGCCACGACGTCGAGCTCCACGGCCGGGTCCTTGTCCTTCAGGTTCAGCGTGGCCGGGATGATCCCGTCCCGCACCGAGAGCAGCGAGATCAGGCCCTCCACGGCGCCCGCCCCGCCCACGAGGTGCCCCAGCGCGCCCTTGGGGGCGGTGAGGACCGGGTGGTCGCCCAGCGCCTTCTGGACCGCACGGGCCTCGCCGACGTCCCCGACGACCGTCGAGGTGGCGTGGCAGTTCACGTGGCCGACGTCCGAGGGCTCCAGACCGGCGGTCCGGACCGCGTTGAGCATCGCCCGGGCCTGGCCCTTGCCCTCCGGGTCGGGGCCGGTGATGTGGTAGGCGTCGGACGTGATGCCGATGCCCGCGAGCGTGCCGTGGATCGTGGCGCCACGCGCCTCGGCGAACTCGCGGCGCTCGAGCACCATGACCCCCGCGCCCTCGCCGAGCACGAAGCCGTCCCGTCCGGTGTCGAAGGGCCGCGAGGCCTCCTCCGGGGAGTCGTTGCGCTGCGAGAGGGTGCGGGCCTGCACGAAGCCCGCCACGGTGATCCCGGTGATGCACGCCTCGGCGCCACCGGCGACCACGACGTCCACCTCGCCCGCCTTCAGCATCCGGTACGCCGAGGCCAGGGCCTCGGCCCCGGAGGCGCACGCCGAGCAGGGCGCGTAGACCCCGCCCTGCGCGCCGATCTCCAGGCTCACCAGCGCGGCGGGCCCGTTGAGCATGAGCATCGGGACGGTCAGCGGGGAGACCTTGCGCAGCCCGGCCGTCTCCAGGAGGTCGTCCTGGTCGAGCAGGGTGACCGCCCCGCCGACCCCGCTGCCGATGACGACGGCGAGCCGGGTCGGGTCGACCTTCGGCTCCTCGCCCTCACCGACGGCGAGGCCGGAGTGCGCCCAGGCCTCCCGGGCCGTGACCACCGCGACCTGCTCCACGCGGTCCATCCGGCGGGCCTGCACGCGGGGCAGGACGTCGGTGGGGTCCACGGCGAGCTGCGCGGAGATCTTGACCGGCAGGTCCTGCTTCTCCGTCCACTCGCCCCGGGTCAGCCCGACGCCGGACTTGCCCGCGAGGAGCGCGTCCCAGGTCGAGGCGGCGTCCCCACCGAGCGGGGTGCTGGCGCCGTAGCCGGTGACGACGACGTCGGTCATGTGCTGCCTTCCTTGGAAGAGGCTGTGGAACGGACGTGCGAGGACTCTCCGCAGGAGCCCCGGGTGTTACTGGTTCTTCTCGATGTAGGAGACGGCGTCGCCCACGGTCTTCAGCTCGGCGAGCTGGTCGTCCGGGATCTTCACGCCGAACTTGTCCTCGGCCTGGACGGCGATCTCCACCATGGAGAGGGAGTCGATGTCCAGGTCGTCGACGAACGACTTGTCGGCGGTCACCTCGGCGGTGTCGATGCCGGCGACCTCCTCGACGATCTCGGCGAGGCCGGACAGGATCTCGGCGGTGTCAGCCACTTCGGTGCGCTCCTTGTTCTGCTGGGATGGTGGTGCTGGGTGGGAATCTACTGGTCAGGGAACGACGACGACCTGACCGGCATACGAGAGGCCCGCCCCGAAGCCTACGAGGAGGGCGATCTCGCCGGAACGGACCGTGCCCGCGGCACGCATGTGGTCCAGGGCCATCGGGATCGAGGCCGACGACGTGTTGCCGGAGTGGACGATGTCGTCCGCCACCCGCATGTCCTCCCGGGCCCCGTCCTTGCGCAGCCGCTTGGCCACCGCCTCGACGATCCGCAGGTTGGCCTGGTGGGGGACGAGCACGTCGATGTCCGCGGGCGTCAGACCGGCCTTCGCGACGGCGTCGAGCGCCACCGGGGCGATCCGGGTGGTGGCCCAGCGGAACACCGCCTGGCCGTGCTGCCAGAGCTTGTTGGTGCTCTCCTCGAGGATCCGGATCGTGGCCGCCTGGTCGCCCGCCGAGCCCCACGCGACGGGCCCGACGCCCACCTCCTCGGGGGTCCGCGCGGCCGTGACGACGGCGGCGCCCGCGGCGTCGGCGAAGATGATGCAGGTCGAGCGGTCGTCCCAGTCGATCCAGTCGGACAGCTTCTCCGCGCCGATGACCAGCACGTTCCTGGCCGACCCGGCGCGGATGAGGTCCGCCGCGGTGCCGAGGCCGTAGCAGAAGCCCGCGCAGGCGGCGTTGAGGTCGAAGGCGGCGGGGGCGGTGATCCCGATCCGGTCCGCGGTCTGGGCGGCGGCGTTGGGGATCGGCGCGGTCATCGTGCAGGTCGCCACGATCACCGTGTCGACGTCCGTCGGCTCGAGCCCGGAGTCCTTGAGCGCCCGCGAGCCCGCCTCGGCGGCCAGGTCGACCAGGGAGGTGTCGTCCTTCGCGATCCGCCGCTCGACGATCCCGACGCGGTCTCGGATCCACTGGTCGCTGGTCTCGACGCGCTGGGCCAGGTCGTGGTTGGTCACGACGTGGTCCGGCTGGGCGCTGCCCAGTCCGATGATCTTCGCGCCGGGGACGGCGGCCGGCAGCCGGAGGCTCACGCGAACTCCTTGATCAGCTCGGCGGCCTTGGCCAGGTCGTCGGGGGTCTTGAGGGCCAGGGTCTTGACGCCCTTGAGGTCGCGCCGGACGAGGCCGACCAGCGTGCCCGCGGGCGGCAGCTCGATCACCGCGGTCACGCCGAGCTCGCCGAGCGTGGCCATGCAGGAGTCCCAGCGGACGGGCCGGGTGACCTGGGCGACGAGCAGGTCGAGCGCGTCCGCGCCGGACTTGACCACCGAGCCGTCGGAGTTGCTGAGCAGCGGGCGGGAGGGGTCGGCGGGGGGGAGCTCCGCGGCCGCGGCACGGACGGCGTCCTCCGCGGGACCCATGAACCGGGTGTGGAA
>NZ_JACBXB010000395.1 GCF_013870575.1 Pseudonocardia pini | reverse complement strand
TGCGGGTACACGGGGACGCCCGCCGCGGACAGCGCCTCCAGGTCTCGGCGGGCGGTGGCCACGGAGACCTCCAGCTCGGCCGCGACCTGCCCGGCGGTCACGCGGCCGCGGGCCTGCATCAGCAACAGGATCGCAACGAGTCGGTCGGCACGCATGCCCCGATACTCGCATCAGAAGTGCGCAGAAGGTGAGCACTTACCGGGCGCAGACTGGGTCCATGTTGCGAGCGATGGCCACCCAGAACATCTACGCCGCGGACCTCGACGCCGCCCGCGAGTGGTACACCCGGCTCTTCGGCGGACCGCCCTACTTCGTGGTGGAGGGCGGCTACCTCGAGTGGCGCCTCGGCCCGCGCCAGGACGAGTTCGGCATCGTCGCGGCCTCCTGGGCACCGCACCCCGTCGGCACGCCCGCGGGCCAGATCCTCTTCTGGGCCGTCGAGGACGTGGCCGCCGCGCTGAAGGACCTGGTGGAGCTGGGTGCCACCGAGCACCAGCCGGTCACCGTCCGCGGCCCCGGCTTCGTCACCGCCTCGGTCGTCGACCCCTTCGGCAACGTCCTGGGGATCATGGAGAACTCCCACGTCGAGGAGGGTCTGCGGGGATACGGTGGGCGCCCCTGACGACGACGAGTGAGGCGCACCCATGGCACCGACCCTCGGCCACGGCAAGATCTGCTACCTCGAGCTGCCCGCCACCGACGTGGCCGTGTCGGCGGCCTTCTACGAGTCCGTGTTCGGCTGGCGGAGCAGGCGCCGCGGGGACGGCGCCCTCGCCTTCGACGACGGGGTGGGCGAGGTCAGCGGGACCTGGGTCACCGGCCGGGCTCCGTCGGCGGACCCGGGGATGCTCCTCTACGTGATGGTCGACGACGCCGAGGCGACCGTCGCGGCGATCCGTGCGGCGGGCGGGGTCGTCGTGCAGGAGATCGGCGGCGACCATCCCGAGGTCACCGCCCGGTTCCGCGACCCGGGCGGCAACGTGCTCGGCGTGTTCGAGGAGCGGGGGTGAGCGGTCACTCCGACTGCTCCTTCGTGAGGTGCAGGAGCCAGTCGCCGTCGGTCCTGATCAGGGCGTAGCGGCGGGAGGCGTCGCGGCCGTGCAGCGTGAAGACCATCCGGCGCTCGGTCCGGTCGTGCTCCTCCCACCAGCCGATGTCCGCGATGGACTTGTCCTCGTCGGTGTAGGTCAGGTGGTCCAGGTCGTGGTCCGAGACCGCGACGGCGAGCCGGTTGCGCCGCGGGTCGTCCGGCAGCCCGCGCGGCACGGCCCAGGACCGCAGCACCCCGTCCTCCTCCAGCCGGAGATCGAAGTGCGGGCGGGGCCTGCGGTGGTCGTGCAGCACGAACGCGGGTCGCGGACCGTCCACACGTGGCAGTCTGGTCCCGTCGGGAGCCGGCCGCCGGTCGGGGGCCCCGCCGCCGTCCGCACCTCCGCCCAGCCCTGAGGAGACGCCCGTGCCTGCCTGGTTCCGTCGAGCCCCCGTCCCGCCCCCCGGTGCGGACCTGCCCCGGGTCGTCGTGGTCGGAGCGGGTTTCGCGGGGCACACCGCGGCGAAGGGCCTGCTCCGCTCGCTGCGCGGGCGCGCGCACGTCACGGTGATCGACCAGCTCGACCACTTCCTCTACCTGCCGCTGCTGCCGGAGGTCGCCGTCGGGACGCTGGAGCCCCGGCGCGTCGCGGTGCCGCTGTCCCGCACGCTCAAGGGCGCCACGATCGTGCTCGGCGAGGTGGCGGACATCGACGTCGAGAAGCGGACGGTCGCCTGGACCGACCCCGAGGGCGGCACCGGCGAGATCCCCTACGACCGGCTCGTGCTGTCGGTCGGCAGCGTGAACAAGCTGCTCCCGGTGCCCGGCGTGGCCGAGCACGCGCACGGCTTCCGCGGCCTGCCCGAGGCCCTCTACCTGCGCGACCACCTCATCCGGCAGATCGAGCTGGCCGCCACGGCCACCGACCCGGCCGAACGGGCGGCGCGCTGCACCTTCGTCACGGTCGGCGCGGGCTACACGGGCACCGAGCTCGCCGCGCAGGCCGCCACGTTCACCGCCGACCTCGCCGCGCGCTACCCGTCGCTGCGGGACACCCCGGTCCGCTGGCTGCTGCTGGACCTCGCCGAGCGGGTCCTGCCCGAGCTCGACCCCCGGCTCTCCCGCACGGCCGACCGGGTGCTGCGAGAACGCGGCGTCGAGGTGCGGATGAAGCAGTCGGTCCAGGAGGCCCGCAAGAACGCCGTGCTGCTGACGACCGGCGAGGAGATCGCGACGCACACGCTCGCCTGGTGCGTCGGGGTCCGGCCGGACCCGCTCGTGGAGATGGTGGGCCTCAAGACCGACCGGGGGCGCCTGGTCGTCGGGACGGACCTGGCCGTGCCCGGCCATCCCGAGATCGTCGCCTGCGGGGACGCGGCCGCGGTCCCGGACGTCACCCGCCCCGGCTCGCCCACCGCGATGACCGCCCAGCACGCCACCCGGCAGGGCGCGCTCGCCGCGCGCAACGTCGCGGCCGCGCTCGGCGTGGGCACGGGTCGCACGTACAAGCACCACGACCTGGGGTTCGTCGTGGAGCTGGGCGGCACGGACGCCGCCGCCAACCCCCTGGGCCTGCCGCTGTCCGGCCTGCCCGCGACCGTCGTGACCCGGGGCTACCACCTCGCCTCGATGCCGGGGAACCGGATCCGGGTGGCCGCGGACTGGCTGCTCGACGCCCTGCTCCCCCGCCAGGGCGTCCAGCTCGGCACCGTCCGCGGCGTCCACGTGCCGCTGGAGACCGCTACCCCACCAGCGGCCGGAACGTCAGGGCCAGCTGCAGGGTGAGCCGGTCGCGGCCGTCGGCGAGGTCGAGGCCGGTCAGCGCGGCGATCCGGCCCAGCCGGTAGTAGAGCGTCTGGCGGTGGATCGCGAGGGCCTCGGCCGTGCGCTGGGCGTGCCCGGCGTGGTCGAGGTACACCGCGGCCGTCTCGGTCAGCACCGGGTGCGCGAACAGCGGCCGGACGGCGGGGGCGACGGTGCCGTCGCGCAACGCGGACCGCGGGCCGCAGGCGAGCAGGCGGTAGGCCCCCAGCGCGTCCCAGCGCGCCACCGGCCGCAGCCGCGGCACCTCGCGCGCCACCCGGACCGCGAGCCGCGCCTCGTGCACGCTGTCCCGCAGGTCGACGAGGTCCGGGCGCTCCCCGCCGATCCCGACCGCGAGCAGCTCCGGGCGGTCGGTCCGCTCCGCGTGCAGCCGGTGCGCGGCGGCCGCCACCTCGTCGGCGTCGGCGGCCGGGGTGAGGAGCAGGACGTGCTCGTCGGAGGTCGTGGCGACGGCGGCGCGCGGTAGCCGCCAGAGGTTCAGCGGCTCGCCCTCGAGGTGCAACGCGACCGCCCGCACCGGCCGGTCCCGCGTGATCACCCCGAGCCGGTCGATCTCCGCGGCCGCGATCTCGGCGGTCGCCGGGTCGGCCACGAGCAGGTCGCGGGCCAGGTCGGCGAGGTGCTCGCGGGTGCGCGCCTGGCCCGCCATGATCGTCCCGGCGCGGGCGGCGTGCCGCAGGACGCGGTCGAGGTCGGCGTCGGCGACCCGGTGCCGGGGGTCGAGCACCCACAGGTAGCCGTAGGTCACGCCGTTCCAGCGGGCGGGCAGGCACACCCGCGCGACGACCCCGGTCTCCGGGTCCTCCGGGGTGCGGACCGGCTTCTCGCTGGTCGCGATGCCGTAGCCCTCGAAGCGGTCCTGCACCTCCGCCGAGGACCTCCGGTGCAGGATCGTGCGCTGCCGGACGGCGTCGAGCTCGTCGGGATGGGTGCCGTACGCGACGAGGTGGAAGTCCCGGTCCTCCAGCACCACCGGCTCGCCGAGCACCCGCGAGACCTCGTCGACGATGTCCTGCAGCTCCATCAGACAAGTGTACGAAGATCCGGCCGACGCTTCTGACGTTCGTCTGTAGTGGTGGACACCGGTTTCGGGGAACCCTGAGGACATCGCACCGAAGGAGGCGCCGTGTCCCGTCCGACCTTCAGCTCGACCGTCCTCGCCGTGAGCCGCAGACCGACCGTCCGCAGGCTCGTCACCGGATCCCGCGCCACCCGCGGGCTCGTCGACCGGTTCGTCGCGGGAGACACCCTGCCCGACGCGCTGGCCGTCACCGCCGACCTCGTGGCCGACGGCCGCCTGGTCACCCTCGACCATCTCGGCGAGGACACCACCGACGCCGGGCAGGCCGTCGCGAACCGGGACGCCTACGTCGCGCTCCTCGAGGCGCTGGGCGACCTCGCGGGCCCCGCCGAGGTGTCGGTGAAGCTGTCCGCGCTGGGTGCGGCCCTGCCGGGCACCCTCGCCCTGGACAACGCCGCCGCGATCTGCGCCGCGGCCGAGCGCGCGGGCACCACGGTCACCGTGGACATGGAGGACCACACCACCGTCGACGGCACGCTGGAGACCGTCGGCAAGCTGCGGGCCGAGTACCCGTGGGTGGGCGCGGTCCTGCAGTCCGCGCTGCGCCGCACCGAGGCGGACTGCCGCGACCTCGCGGACACGCGGGTGCGGCTGGTCAAGGGCGCCTACGCCGAGCCCGCCTCCGTCGCGTACCAGGCGAGGTCCGAGGTGGACGCCGCGTACGAGCGCTGCCTGGACGTCCTGCTGGCGGGCGCGGGCTACCCGATGGTCGGCTCCCACGACCCGCGGATGATCGAGCGGGCGCTCGCGGCGGGCCGGGCGCCGGACACGGTCGAGTTCCAGATGCTCTACGGCGTCCGGGTCCCCGAGCAGCGGCGGCTGGCCGCGGCGGGTCACCGGGTGCGCGTCTACACCCCGTACGGCGCCGACTGGTACGGCTACTTCGCCCGCAGGCTCGCCGAGCGCCCGGCGAACCTGGGCTTCCTGCTCCGCTCGCTCGTGAGGAGTCACTGATGGACGCGATCACCACCGTGCCCGAGCCCGCCAACGAGCCGGTGCGCACCTACGCACCCGGGTCCGCGGAGCGGGCCTCCCTGGAGGCCACCCTGGCCGGCCTGCGCGGCCGGT
The DNA here is from genome assembly GCF_013870575.1 of Pseudonocardia pini. Lineage (GTDB taxonomy): Bacteria > Actinomycetota > Actinomycetes > Mycobacteriales > Pseudonocardiaceae > Pseudonocardia > Pseudonocardia pini. The sequence goes on along the minus strand of NZ_JACBXB010000395.1, from coordinate 56 downwards.
CCCCCGACCTGCCGATGACGATCGGCGGGGTCCGCGTGATGGCGTCCGGCGAGCGG